>JBLIKA010000064.1:0-19694 GCA_047637355.1 Glaciecola sp.
GATAGTGTATCTGGTAAAGACACCTTGATGCTAGCTGTTCCCTATAAAGATTGGGGAAGTATGGCACCACCTGAAACTACATTTGCACAAGTGTTAGCCAAACATCTAGGCAACGAAACTGAAGCGAGAACAGTTCTCGAACGTTGGTCGTCTCATTTTACTGCGACCGAATATAACGTATGGGGTCTGCGCGAGGACATGAAGACAGACTAGCGAGTTTTATCAATCGAGCATTTCAGGCACTAGGTAACAACGTTAGCCTGTGCCTGGTCAACAAAAAAGGTGCAAACTTTACCAGCTGCACCTTTTATTTTTCTATCACTTTACTTAATGAACCGTTTGAAGCCGTTTATGTTTTTAACATCACAGACTATAGATTTTCTTCAAATAGCTTATAGATTCGACGATATTCGTCCAACCATGAACTTGGCTGCACAAAACCATGCGGCTCGACTGGATAAATTGCTGTTTCAAAGTTCTCTTTTTCTTTTTCTATTAGAATTTGAACTAATCTAACAACGTCAACAAAAAACACGTTGTCATCTACCATTGGGGCGTTGATCAATAGTGGTTTGGTTAAGCCATCCACGAAATATATGGGTGAACTGCGTTCGTAGGCTATGGGATCAACATCCGGTCGATTCAATATATTCGACGTGTATGGGTCATTGTAATGCGCCCAATCAGAAACCGGACGCAGAGCTGCACCCGCTTGGAATAAATCAGGTTCAGTAAACAATGCCATAAAGGTCATAAAGCCACCATATGACCCACCATAAGTGCCAATTCTATTGCGATCTACATTCGCATTTTGCACCAACCACTCAACCCCGTCTTTTAAGTCTTGGATTTCTGGTGTGCCCATTTGGCGATATATTGCCGTTCTCCAATCTCGCCCATAACCAGCAGATGCACGATAATCCATATCCATGACAACATAGCCTTGTGATACTAAAAAACTATGAAACATAAATTCACGAAAATATCCTGACCAACCCAGGTGTGAGTTTTGCAAATAACCTGCTCCATGGTTAAAAATAACAGCTCTGTGGTTTTCACTGGCTGGACCATGCGGCGCATAAACGCGCGAATAAATAGGTTGTTCAGTATGACTCGACTTCACTGCCACAATAGACGGTGAAGTCCAATCGATACTTAGAAAGTCGTCGCTTACCGTATTCGTTATTTTAACTGGTACATCTGATGCAATACGCAAATCTAGTGAATACAATTCAGGCGGCGTGACCAATTTTGAGTGCGTGAGCAATAACGCAGACCCGTCAGGAGATAGCTCGTAATCAGTCATCCCATTTAAATCAGTTAACGCTTCTGAGTCAGTTGAATCGGTGGGCACACGATAGACTTCATAAATACCTGGATGTTTCTTATTCGCTTTATAATAGAAAAACTTGTCGTCTTGTGAAAGCACAACATTATCGACAATAAAATTCCCTTGGGTTATCGCAGTTAACTTGCCGCTTAATGGTTTTGTATATAACTGAGAGTAGCCAGACTCTTCAGATAAAAGGTAAAGTGTTTCCGCTTTATCAAACCAGCCAAACTCATTAAAGCGATAGTTTATCCAAGCAACGTCATGCATTCGATGTTGCGTTTCAAACACTTTATCATCAACATCGATTGTTGCTATCCAACGGTCCTTGTTATCCCATGCCTCTAACATCACCGCAACTTTATCGCTGTTATCATGCCACTTCACGGGAGGCTCCGACGCATACCAGTCGAATAACAAACCAATATCACGAGGCAGACGGTTCTCTTCATAGGTCTTACCTTTAGCTTCTGCATTTTCACGCTTCACATCAGCCAAAACGTCTTCGTTATAACCTGGTAAAACAGCGTAATCTATTTTGTTTTTTAGACCAGACTGAACTTCTAGCAACCAAACATCATGTCGAATAGGCTCTGCATCAGCAACTCTTTGGCGCACGCTTTGTGCTTTAATACGGCCGTTTTCTTCGATATAATCTGGCATAATATCAGTATCATCACGACCCGGTTTATTTTCAGTCGTTACAACAACAGCCCACTTACCATTCGGTGATAGACTTGCCACCACCGTTCGATGTAAAGGGTCAAAATAAACTGATGATGTCATTAAGCTGCTATTTTCAGCTTTTAGCTTGTTATCATTAGCATGGCGCAACGTTCTATTTTTGCGTTGCAGCTTTACATAATCAATTAACTTAATTTGTTCTTCAGCAATGTAATCTTCCGGGTCACTAACCGGTTCATCCTCATCATCAAAATGCCATGACAACACCTGTTCCTGCATGCCGGTTTTAACATTTACGGTGTAAAAGCTATTCCCACGTTGAAAAGAAACGCCTTCTTCCTGAAAAAACTTAAGATTGCTTGCACCGTCAATATTTTTGGTTAACTGTCGCACGTCTCCGTCATTCGCAGATTGTACAAATATATTGCCTTCAAACAACCAAGCAACAAAGTCCATATCCCTATCACTAATAATTTCATCATATTCGTACTGATGAATATCGGCCAAGCTTACCTTCTGACCGTTCTCAGTGTTACTTTGAGAACTATTGATCCCCTTATGATGAGGCGCAGTTAGCCATAAGTCACGAATTGGATTACCCTCTTGTTTACGGTAGTAGCCAATTGAATTGCCATCTGCACTCCAAAATGCGTCTTCCGGTTCACGGCCTAACCAATCGGGGTTTGACATGATTTGCTTAAGTGTAAGTTGGATTTTATCACTTACTATTGTCGTCGGCTTTGCCTGAGAAATCGTTTCCGTCGGTAAACTTGGAATATTGTTCGTACTCGAGCCAGAAACTGGGGTTTCTGTTGCAGAACAAGCACTAAGTAAAACTATTCCGACACTTGAATAAACTATTTTTTTATATTTTGTCATTATTAGTGTTCTTTAAAGTTGGTTATAACGTTATATTATTGTTGGTAAGGGGCAAACTTATTTCCCCCTCCAATTACATAATCTTGAGGGTAACATGTTACTGTAATCCATTCAGTGACTGTACTGGTATTTATTAAGTACAAAAAGTCCCGAAATTTTGTAAAACTAACCACAATCTTTAATGATGTGAAAAGGACTCTCAAAAATGAAAAAAGTAATTTCCTTGGTGCTATTAATGGCAGTGATGGCAGGCAGCCAAATAGCGATGGCCTCTGAATGCCCTGATTTACTCAAATTTGCGAAAAGAAAACTCAACTCACAAGAAGTTGTTAATATGTGTGATGCCTATAAAGGCAAAACAGTGCTGTTCGTAAACACCGCAAGTAAATGCGGCTTTACACCCCAATTCGAAGGCCTAGAAGCACTGTATACTAAATATAAGGAAGACGGTTTTGTGATTTTGGGTTTTCCGTCAAATGACTTTAATCAAGAGTTTGGTAGTGAGAAAGAAACGGCGGAGTTATGTGAACTAACTTACGGCGTAAATTTCCCTATGTTTGAATCAGTTTCTGTTCGTGGAGACAATGCGGACCCACTTTATGTGATGTTAGCAAAGAAAGCAGGTACTGCACCAAAATGGAATTTCTATAAGTATTTGATGGATAAAAACGGCGCTATCGTTGAGTCTTACAGCGCGTTTACAAAGCCAGACAACGAAGATTTTGTAGCTGACATAAAAGCAACCTTAGCGCTGTAATGTCGCTTCTTATATTTGCTTTATACCTATAAGCATATAAAAAAACCCCGCCTTATAAAGACGGGGTTAAACACACTCAACTAGGAACACACTGCCAATCAAAGAATGACTTCACTTTAACCACCAGTATTATTTAGTCCTTAAGTTTTGATATTAGTTCAGAAAATTTTCAATTTAATTTCATCCCCTAATTTACACCTTAATTAACCCTTATTTTTCAGCACCGCAGCAAACGCTTGATCAAAGTCAGCCAAAATATCTTCAATATCCTCGATACCAAGGGAAATTCTGATTAATGAGTCTGCAATACCCATTTTAGCCCTCTCGCGGGCGCCATTTTCAAAGAAAATAGTCGACGCAGCTGGGAGAGCTAATGTGCGGGTGTCGCCCAAGTGAGTGGCAGATATAACTAAGGATAATGCATTAAGGAAAGCGTGAGGATCTATTTGCTTATTTAACTCAACCGATAATATGCCACCAAAACCACGTTTAAACAGTGTCTTAGCCCTAACATGCTGAGGATGATGTTCTAAACCAGGGAAGTGAACAACATCAACACCTTTATGTGTGGACAAATACTTGGCTAAGGCTTGTGCATTAGCACAGGTTTTCCTTAGACGCATAGTCAATGTTTCTAGTCCAATAGAAACTAAATGAGCTGACTGGGGAGCCAAAGTTGCCCCCATATCTCTTAACCCACGTTTTTTAACTTGAGTGAGCCCCCATTGTTGTTGGTCAGCAACACGGTATTGATTATCAATATTGGTATAAGTATCCCAATTAAATAGACCTGTATCAACTAATACACCACCCAAAACATTCCCATGTCCACCTATATATTTAGTCAGTGACGTCAATAATAAAGATGCTTTAACCGCTTTTGCATCTAACAGAACACTGGGTGTCATCGTGTTGTCGAGTGCAAACAAAATATTATTTGACTCACACCAATCGCCTATTCCTTGTAAATCAGAAACTTGGGTTACTGGGTTAGCAATAGTTTCACAAAAGACCATTTTTGTGTTGACATTGCATGCCTCTTGTACATTTTTAACATCGGTGACATCAACGAAACTAACGCTGATCCCAAAGCCTTCGATAGTTGCCATAAAGCTGCGCGTATTACCAAAAAGATATTGGCTTACAACAATGTGATCACCACTTTTTAATAATGACAGAAAAGTTGAGCTGATAGCCGCCATACCAGTCGCAAAGACGACTGCACCTGCACCACCTTCCAACTCATTGAGAACGTTTTGTAATGAAACCGCTGAAGAACTGCTTGAACGGGAATAAACGTGCCCTGCTTTTTTACCTTGGAAAACATCCACGAGGTCTTGTACGTCTTCAAATTCAAATAAAACTGAATTGTTGGTCGATTCATGAACAGCACCAAACTGAGGTTTATTTATTTTTCTATCTGCATGGACTAATTTGGTATCAAAGGCTAATTTCTTCACTGAAAAGGTATCTCGTATTGACTTGTTATCAAGATACTACCATAGTTAGCGGCTTGTTCTAGGTCACCATGGTAGAACAATGCTGGTTAGATTATTCCCTTGTTCATTATTCGTACTAGCGTTTCACAACGCATGATAAGTAAAGGTTTCAACTCCACATATGTGTATATTGTTTATTGCAGTTAATCAGCACCCTAAATTCCCGCTCATCATTGCGGCTAATCGAGACGAATTTCACAATCGACCAACAACCGATTCTGCATTCTGGGAAAGTAATAAAGATATATTAGCAGGCAAAGACAATCAGGCCGGCGGCACATGGATGGGAATTAATAAGAATGGCAGCGTGTCTGCTCTAACTAATATTAGGGCCCCTGATAAAGAAGTAAAAGATGCAGTTACCCGCGGCGAATTGGTATTAAATTTTTTACTAGCCTCAGGTAAACAACAAAAAAAATATGCACAAACGCTAGCTGAATCGAAAGCCCAATATAACGGCTACAACTTATTATTTGGCAAACTCGACCAGTTATATGTCTATAATAATTTTGATGATGCTTGTGTGCCTTTGGATGCTGGCGTTTACGGGCTTTCAAACGCATCGCTTAACAGCCCTTGGCCAAAAATATCAACCGGTCGTGATGCGCTTGCAAAATATTGCCAACATGCGGACGTGTTGGACACTGAACATCTTTTTGAATTACTTCATAATGGCAGACTTGCTGAAGACAATGCGCTACCCAAAACAGGAGTTTCCCTTGAATGGGAAAGACGATTATCATCGATATTTATTCAAAGCCTTGAATACGGTACCCGTTCATCAACAGTATTATTAATTGACCATCATCAACACGTTGTTTGGGAAGAGCGCTCATTTAATGCGCAAGCAGAGCAAACTTCGGTTCAACATTTTGAGTTTGATATAAACAAAGAGTAATTTATCTCGAAAATTAGCATAAAACTGGCATAATACACACTTTGTAAAAAACTATATTTAAATCATTTTTAAGGAACAATCGTGTTTGAACATTTGCCGGCTCTAGCGCCCGACCCTATTCTAGGTTTATCCATCGCTTTCAAAAAAGACAACAATCCAGCAAAGATTGATCTTGGCGTTGGGGTTTATAAAGACGAACAAGGCAATACGCCAATTTTAAAGGCTGTCGTTGAAGCACAGAAGCAGTTGATGGAAACAGAAACGTCAAAGGTATATATCACTCCCCAAGGTGTTCAAGGTTTTATTGATGGCATGCTTCAGTTGATTCTAGGCAAAGCGAGCCCTGTTTTGTTAGCAAATCGTGTTGCTGCAGTGCAAGCACCTGGCGGCTGCGGTGCATTGCGCATATTAGCTGAGTTGCTTAAACGCTGTAATCCAGACACGAAAGTATGGGTCAGCGACCCTACTTGGGCAAATCACATCCCACTAATTGGAGATGCAGGCCTTGAAATAGTTACTTACCCTTATTTTGATAAAACCACTGCCAGCATCAAATTTGACGAAATGATGAACTGTTTAGCAAAAGTTAAAAAGGGTGATGTCGTGTTGTTGCACGGATGTTGTCATAATCCAACGGGGGCTGACTTAACTAGAGAACAATGGCAATCCGTAGCTAAGTTAGCAAACGAAGTTGGCTTTCTGCCGTTTATTGACTTGGCTTATCAAGGTTTTGGTGAAGGTTTAGAAGATGATGCATATGGCCTTCGTTTGATGGCTGAATCGGTGCCTGAAATGATCATTGCTGCATCGTGCAGTAAAAACTTTGGTTTATATCGCGAACGTGTTGGTTTAGCGGCACTAATTACTCATGATTCAGCGAATCGTGACATCGTGCAGTCTCAAATTCAATATGTTGCTCGTGGTATTTATTCAATGCCACCATCTTATGGAGGCGCTTTGGTCGATATTATATTAGCCGATGAAAAACTGAATTCATTGTGGCAAAGCGAAGTTACTGAGATGCGTGAGCGCATGATCCAACTTAGAATGCTATTGGTAGATAGTTTAGCTGCGCAAGGCGCTTCTAAGGACTTTAGTTTTATTAATCAGCAAAAAGGTATGTTTTCTTTCCTTTGTATTGCACCAGAGCAAGTACAAAAACTGCGTAATGAAAACAGTATTTATTTTGTTGACTCTAGCCGAGTGAATATTGCAGGAATCAATACTAAGAACGTTGACGTTTTAGCTGCTGCAATTTCTGGTGTCCTTTAATTCATTGACTCAACCAGAGTATAGTTAAAAATAAGAAATAAAGAAAAAAGCCGGTCACTGTTCTGCAGTTTTACCGGCTTTTTATTGTGTCTTTTTAGCTAGAACATTTTGTCATGACCGTATTTTATCGACCTGCGAGAATACGATCTATTTGATTGGCAAAGTTCATTTTGTCTTTTGCAGAAAATGATTTAGGCCCCCCTGTTCTTTCACCACTTGCACGAATTTGGTCCATAAAATCGCGCATTGTCAGCGTCGCTTTAATTGTCGCTTTATCATAGGCTTCTCCACGAAAATTGACGGCCAAACCATCTTTCGCAAGAATTTCAGCAGCTAATGGGATATCGTCAGTAATGATTAGGTCGTTGGCCTTGCAGCGTTTAACAATTTCATCGTCTGCCACATCAAACCCAGGGCTCACTTGCACGGAAGTGATGTGTGCATTGGGCGGCACAGAAATATGCTGATTTGCAACAAAAGTGAGTGGCACCAAAGTCCTCTGTGAAGCCTTTATTAGCAACTCTCTAATAACTGTTGGACATGCATCTGCGTCAACCCATATTTGCATTAAGCTAGCATCCCACCGTCGACATTAATACATGCACCTGTCGTATAACTTGATGCATCGGACACCAAATACAATACGGTACCTGCCATTTCATCAGGATCAGCCACGCGACCTAGTGGGATAACTTTGAGTGCATGCTTCAAAATTGAATCGTTCGTGGTTAGCGCAGAGGCAAACTTTGTGTCGGTTAATCCTGGTAGTAAAGCATTAACACGAATATTTAACTTGCCGCATTCTTTCGCAAACGACTTAGTCATACTAATAACAGCGGCCTTCGTAATAGAATAGATACCTTGCATGTCGCCTGGAGTCACTCCATTAACCGAGGCTGTGTTTACAATAACACCACCGCCATACTCACGCATCATCTTGCCCGCTTCTATTGACATAAAGAAATAACCGCGAATATTTACATCAACCGTTTTTTGGTATGCTGCAAGGTCAGTATCAAGAATATGTCCAAAATAAGGATTTGCTGCGGCGTTGTTAACCAAAATATCGACTTTACCGAACTCATTTTTAACGTACTCAAACAAGCTTGCAATTTGCTCCATTTCACCTACATGACATGCAAAAGCAGACGCCTTTCCGCCGTTATCTCTTATACTTGAAGCTACCGCTTCACAGCCATCAATTTTACGGCTAGAAACTATGACATGAGCGCCTTTGGCGGCTAATAGTCGAGCGATAGATTCGCCAATACCGCGGCTAGCGCCAGTTATTACCGCTACTTTACCTGTTAAATCGAATAAATCTCGCATACTTTTTCCTTATTTCATTATTCTTTGCTATTAAATATTAACCGCTTTTGAAGCTGACTCATGTAAATATAGTGGTCACATTTAATGCATACCATAATCATCGCTACTGAATCGACATGAGAGGTTCAATAAAAACTAGCAGTCCTTTTAAGCTAACATACCACCGTCGAGGACCATCGTTTGCCCCGTCATGAAACTACTTTCATCACTGCATAACCATGCCATAGCACCTGCAATTTCCTCTGGTTTGCCTAACCTTTTCATAGGATTCGCTTTCACAATTGCATTTTGAGCTCGCTCATCTAATTTTGCGAGTGTATTTTGTACCATCGGCGTATCTACAAAGCTTGGGCAAATTGCATTGAAGCGAATATTAGCGCGCGCGTATTCAACAGCGGCTGACTTTGTTAAACCAATGACACCATGTTTTGATGCTGAATAGGCCGATATCATCGGAGATGAACGCAAACCAGCAACGGACGCCACGTTAATAACATGACCTCCACCATTAGGCGCTAAACATCCTATCGCTGCGCGCATACAATGCCAAACGCCTTTGAGATTAACCGCAATATTGTTATCAAAATCATCATCTGATAGTTCGTGCATCGGTGCTGGTGTATGGTCGATACCAGCATTATTAATAACCACGTCAAGGCCACCCAATGTTTGCATCGCTTGAGCAAACAATGCTCTCACTGAATCGCCACTGGCAACATCCACTTTTGCAAAGTGGATAGCATTACCTTTGTCTTTTGCTTGTGAAACCACTTTTAAACCATTTTCTTTTGACAAGTCCGCAATCACGACTTTAGCCCCTCTGCTTGCTAGTAGCAAAGCAACCTCAGCACCAATGCCTGATGCACCACCTGTAATTAAAATTCGTTTATTTTCAACGTTAGCTGCAGGCTTCACTATTCATCCCCTACTTTGAGGACTAATTTGCCGAAGTTTTCACCTTTGAATAGCATCATTAGTGCATCAGGAAACTTATCTATTCCTACAACCACATGATCTTTAACTTTAATGTCGCCAGAATGGATCCAGCCAGCAATGTCCTTCATTGCAATGGGATACTCAGCGATATTATCAAACACAACAATGCCTTCCATTTTTGCGCGATTCACCAACAGCGACAAATAATTTGAAGGCCCTTTTACTGGTGTCGTGTTGTTGTATTGACTAATTGCACCGCAAATTACAATGCGTGCTTTCATATTAATTTGAGTCAGGACATCATCTAATATATCGCCACCAACATTGTCAAAATAAACATCAACACCCTTTGGACAAGCCTCTTTTAATGCTTTTTTTACATTCTGAGATTTATAATCGATTGCAGCGTCAAAGCCCAATTCATTAATTAAAAACTGACATTTTTCAGCGCCCCCAGCTATACCAACTACATGACATCCCTTAATTTTAGCAATTTGTCCAACAAGACCACCGACCGCACCCGCAGCACCACTGACAACAACCGTATCTCCGGCTTTCGGCTCACCGGTGTTAAGTAACCCAAAGTACCCGGTCATACCGGGCATACCCAATACACCTAAGTAATATGAAAGTGGTGCTAGTTTAGGGTCAACCTTATGTAACATTTTGCCATCACTAACCGCATATTCTTGAACACCTTGATGACCACAGACATAATCACCTTCCGCAAATTTTTCATTTTTACTAGAAACCACTTTCCCAACGGTACCAGCTCGCATTACCGCTCCAATTTGCACTGGTTCAATGTAGGATTTTGAATCATTCAACCAACCACGCATTGCAGGGTCTAACGAAATGTACTGAATTTTAACCAACAACTCACCGTCTTTTAATTCTGGTACGTCAGCTTCAGCATAGTGCCAAGTATCACTCGTAGGTTCACCAAAAGGCCTTTTAGCGAGTTGCCATTGCTTATTTTTCATTATTATTTTCCTTAAAACCAGTCTGGGTTCATATCACTACAAACGTCATTGTCCTGTTTGAGTATTTTTAAATCGCGTTCAATTGTGGGTAATTCCCAACTAATAAAATATTGTGCAGCTTGAATTTTGCCTTTATAAAAATTCGCTTCTTTTTCTGTAACATCAGCCTTCATTAATTTTTGTTCTGCAACACTAGCTTGGCGTATCCAAATCCAACTCACTACGATCTGTGCGAACACGTTCATGAGCGCTTGGGCGTTGGCTAATAAAGTGCCTTGTTTGTCAGATTTGATAGTGCCTGATACATGTATAATTATTTCATGAAGCGCCGTTAAGTAATGCACCAACTCTTTTGCCATTGTCCCTGTTTTAGGCGTGACTATTTGAGATAAATCACTTTCGATTTCGCGTTTAAGCGTTTTAAGACCAAGTCCATTTTTTTGCCATAATTTTCTAAATGAAAGGTCTAAGGCTTGAATACCGTTAGTGCCCTCATGTATCGGATTCAAGCGATTATCACGCCAAAATTGCTCAGAGTAATATTCCCGGGTGTAACCTGAACCACCTAAAACCTGAATACCTAAATCATTAGCTTTAGGACCGAATTCAGATGGCCACGCCTTAAAGACTGGCGTTAACAGATCAAGTAATTCTTGCAGAGAATTTTTCTCCTCGGCGTCGTCACACGTATTCACTCTGTCAATAAGATGAGAACCATACATACACAGCGCCATACCACCTTCAGCATAAGATTTTTGCGCAAGTAGCATTCTTTTAACGTCACCATGCAAAATGATAGGAGCAGGCTTAGTAGGCTCACTATGATCAGCATGCCGCCCTTGTGTTCGGTCTCGTGCAAATTCTAGCGAATACTGATAACCACGATAACCAATCATCGCGGCGCCAAAACCAACGCCAATTCGAGCTTCATTCATCATCATAAACATATAGCGCAGACCATGATGTTCCTCCCCGACAAGGTAACCATGACAATCATCATTTTCACCAAATGTTAGTGCTGTTGAAGTTGTCCCTCTATAACCGAGCTTGTGCAGTAACCCTGCGAGTTGTACGTCGTTGCGATCAGATGGCTCGCCATTGAGACCAAGTCGATATTTGGGCACTACTAGTAAAGATATACCTTTTACTCCTGCAGGACCGCCCGGGATTTTTGCTAGTACCAAATGAACAATATTTTTGGAGAGTTCGTGATCACCGCCAGATATATATATTTTACTTCCTTTAACTTTATAGCTGCCATCCGTTTGTTTAACTGCCGAGGTCGTAATATCAGCTAACGAAGAGCCCGCATGAGGTTCAGTCAACGCCATGGTGCCCGTGAATTCGCCAGTTAACATCCTAGGCATGAATTGCTCTTTTAACGTCGGTGACGCAAAATGGCAGATAACATTAGCCGCTGCAGAGGTTAAAAATGGATAAGACGTTGTACTTGGATTTGCAGCCATGAAATAGGCTGATGCGGCTGTCATTACTACTTCAGGCAATTGCATCCCGCCATCTTCAAAACTATACCGCCCAGCAATAAAACCGGCTTCGCAAAACGCATTATAAGCTAACTGGACTTGCGGGATCATGGTCACTTTATGACCGTCGAATGTAGGTTCATTTTTATCGGCTATGTGATTATGCGGTAAGAACAATTCGGTCGCTATCTTTTCGGCCGTGCTCAACGTCGCAGAGAACGTGTCTTTGTTATGCTCTTCAAATCTGCTGTGTTCGCACAATTTGTCAGCATGAAGTACATCATAAAGCTGAAAATTCATTTCCAAATCAGGGATCAATTTGTCTGTCATCAGTAAACGCCTCGGTTTTGTCGCACATTATTTTATAGTGCAAAAATGTCAGTTACTATGTATGACCCTATAACAGCATAAATGCGCGCCCTGATGCCAATTGATTTTATCAATATAAGATTAACAATTAATTGAATAAAGGTTTCAGTACAGCAGCACCCTATTTGATGGCATATTTAGATTGGTGTGATTAAGTAAAATTTCTGTTAGAATGTTGCCCGATTTTTGCCGCATTGCATTCTGTGTAAAAAGCAAACTAAAAAACCACAACAAAGCACTGGTAAAGGATTACGTCGACCACAACCAGCTTAATTATCAATATAATTACACTCATTTTAGGTGACATCTAATGAAATCATACAAACTAGCTAGCATCGCTTTATGCGTAGCAACAGCACTTCAAACCAATGCGGTGATAGCCCAAGAAACTGCTGATAAAGAAGCAGTTTTAGAAAAAATAACCGTAACAGCACAAAAACGCACTCAATCAATACAAGATGTACCTATTTCAATTGCGACATTAAGTGGTGAGCAATTTGAAAATATCTTTTCCGGTGGTGAAGATATTTTAGCGTTAGCGGTAAGAGTTCCTGGTCTGTATGCGGAATCGTCTAACGGACGGGTTGCTCCGCGTTTTTATATTCGTGGTCTAGGTAACACTGACTTTGATTTAGCTGCTTCACAACCTGTTTCTATTATTATGGATGACGTTGTTAAAGAGAACGTCATCCTTAAAAGTTTCCCATTGTTTGATATTCAACAAGTTGAAGTGATTCGTGGGCCTCAAGGCACCTTGTTTGGACGCAACACTACGGCAGGTATCATTAAGTTTGACAGCGTTAAGCCAACAGAGGATTTTGATGCCTACGGAAAAGTGAGCATAGCCTCTTTTGGCACTGTAAATGTTGAAGGTGCTGTGGGCGGAGGCCTTACGGATAATCTAGCCGGCCGCTTCTCATTTCTTTCACAACGACGTGACGACTATATAGACAATGCGTTTTCAGGCGAAGACGATATTATTGGCGGCTACGATGAGCTTGCTTGGCGTGCACAATTATTATTCACACCAATTGACGACTTGGCGCTGCTATTAAATGTGCATGGTCGTGAATTAGAGGGTACTGCCTCCATATTCCGTGCAAACGTGTTTACCAAAGGCTCTAACAACTTGAACCAAAATTATGATCGTGAAACGGTTTTCTATGATGGAAATTTACTTGGTAATGGTTTTGATAATAACCCTCAAGAGTACGAAAACATGGGGTTTTCTTTGAAAGCGGATTATGACTTAGGTGAGCTTACATTCACATCAATTACCGCTAATGAAGAAGCTGAAGGTTTCAGTTTAGGTGATGTAGACGGTGGTGCAGGCTCAGGTGATACAGGTCTTCCAGGTTTTATTCCATTTACTGCTGTTACTCAAGATAAGATGGACGACCTTGAACAGTTTACTCAAGAGTTTCGCATAGCCAGTAATTACACTGACGAATTTAATTGGCAAGCGGGCGCGTTTTACTACGACTCATCCTTCAACGTAACCAGTATCGATGGCTTCTTCGGAGCCACAACCGTATTTCATGAAAACAAAACATGGGCCGTTTTCGGTCAAAGCACTTATGATTTATCTGATAAATTAACCATCACTGGTGGTTTGCGTTATACATATGATGAAAAGTCATTGACTGTTGGCGATCAAAACGTCAACGGATTTGCACTAGTTATTAATGCCGCTAGTATTCAAGATTACAATCCAATCAATGTTGACGATGATCAAGTGGGCTACGAAATTAGTGCCAACTACAAATTAGACGATAACTCGTCTGTTTTTGCTCGTTATGCAAATGGGTTCAGAGCGCAGAGTATACAGGCTCGTGATGTAGCTTTTGAAGGTGCTCCCTCTGTTGCTGAAGCCGAAACTATAAGCAGTGTTGAGTTCGGTATTAAGTCTGATATGTTGGACAACAGCTTGCGTTTAAATGCCGCTGTTTTTTACTATACAGTTGATGACATGCAATTTTCAGCAATTGGTGGTGGCGCCAACAATGTTGCCCTGATCAATGCTGATAAAGGTTCTGCATACGGTTTTGAAATAGACGCTACATATGTTGTTAATGACAACCTAGTATTAACGGGTGGTTATAGTTATAACAATACCGAAATTGATGATGACGGGTTGTCTGTTTTCCCATGCGGAGCTAGCGTAGCCTTTGGCCCTAATTGTACTGTTACTGACCCTATGACTAGCGACAATCGTGCATTCATTGACGGTAATCCTTTTCCACAAGCACCTGAAACTATTTTCAACTTTACAGTTCGATATAGCATGCCAATGGGTGATGATGGTGAATTCTTTGCTTACACAGATTGGGCGTTCCAAGGTAAAACTAACCTTTTCCTATATGAATCAGTCGAGTTTCAAACCGATAACAACTTTGAAGGCGGTTTGCGCATAGGTTACGAAAACTTTGCACAAAACTATACCGTTGCGTTATTTGCGAGGAACTTAACAGATGAAGATAACGTTAAAGGTGCTATCGATTTCAATAACTTAACCGGTATTATCAATGAACCTCGTGTTATTGGCGTTGAAGGTAAGATTAGTTTCTTCTAAGCGTTTAGTGAAAGAGTCTTGTTTGTAAGAAACTTTTATTAACCAATGCTATAAGAGATATGATAACTATCCAACAGGCAGTCAAGAAATAAAAAAGGCCATTTCAAAATGGCCTTTTTACTGTGTGCTTTTATTTATCAATATTATATTTTTTCCGGAAGTGGCGGTGACAAATCAACCTCTTCTCTGCGTTTAAATAGCTGCTTAAAATCATCCAATATCATATATAAAGCAGGTATTAATAGTAAGGTAATAACCGTTGCAAATAAAATACCAAACGCTAAAGATATTGCCATTGGTATTACCACTTGAGCTTGCAAGCTGCGCTCAAAAACGATTGGCATTAGTCCCATGAAAGTGGTTAACGATGTTAATATAATTGCTCTAAAACGCTCACTACCCGACTTCAATACCGAATCAATTAACGAGCGACCTTCGGCTCTCGCTCTATTCACAAAGTCCACCATAATGAGAGAGTCATTCACCACTACTCCCGCCAGAGCAATAATGCCGCATATCGACAATACGCTTACCGCTTGCCCGAGTATAAGATGCCCCACGATAGCACCGACCATACCAAATGGAATAACCGACATTATAATGAGTGGTTGTGAATATGACTTTAATGGGATTGCCATTAAGGCATAAATAGCGATAAGAGCAAAAAGAAGTCCTTGTACTAAAGACCAAATAGCATCCATTTCGTCTTTTGAGTTGCCTTGTAATCGAAACTCTACTTCAGGATAACGTTGCAACATTTCAGGGATAACTTTGCTTTGCACATCAATTAATAAGTCACGAGTATCCACCACATCAGCGTTTACTTTTGCAGTAACGGATACTGAGCGGTTACCATCAACGCGCACTATATTTGCATAGCCTTTGCCTAATTCAATGTCGGCAACTTCACTAAACGGAATATCATCGCCATTTGGGGCGCGGATCCGCATAGTTTCAAGGTTTCCAATAGAATTTCTTTCTTCTTTTGGATATCTGACCATTACTTTTATTTCTTCGTCATCTCGTTGAATACGTTGGGCCTCAGCACCATAAAATCCATAACGTACCTGCTGCGCCAATTGTGAAAGAGATAACCCTAAAGACTCAGCTTCTGGTTTAAGCTCTAGTTTTATTTCATCACTGCCACCGCTGAATGAATCATTAACTTCGGTAATACCTGCATACCCACCCAAATAACTGCGTAACTCTTTAGATATATTTTCAAGTTGTGACACGTTGTTTGAACGAAATTCAAAACTCAGACCGTTGCCACCCCCAGGACCACCAGGACTGCCAATAGTAAAGTTTTTGACACCCGGAATTTCAGGTAAATATTCGCGCCAAATATCTTGAATTTGGACGTCGGTTAACTCACGTGTTTCACCTTTTGTTAATTCAACAAAAACAACACCACCTAGCATGCCGTTATCAAATGCAATTGCATGCTTAACCGCTTTTGTACCCGTTTCATCTACTACTTGGTCGTCCATTTTATACATAGCATTTAACATGGAATTTATAGCTTGGTCACGCTGTTCTAAAGACGAACCGGCCTCTAACTCAACACTTGCTCGCATAAAGTCTGAAGGAATGCTGGGGAAAAACTGCCAACGCACTAAACCACTCGCAAAAAGACCGATGGTAATGATAAGCAGTCCCATAAAGCTCGCCAAAGTGGTATACCTATACTTTACCGCCTTCTTCAGAAATGGCAGATACTTGTTTTGTATAAAGGTTTTGATACCAACACTAAAAACATCTCTAAATTTTTGAAAACGGTTGGCCTTGTTCGGGTCGTAAGGCTTCAATTTCATATTTACCAAATGCGCAGGTAATATTAGCTTTGACTCAATCAAGGAAAATACAAGACACATGATGACGACAATACCAATTGTTTTCCATATAACACCAAAGGTACCACTCACCATTAACATAGGTGAAAATGCTGCAATCGTAGTTAGTACACCAAAAGTTGCGGGCATTGCTACTTTTTTAACGCCTCGAATAACTGCATCAGCGCTGTGTCCTTTTTTATCAATTTCGGAATAAGCTGATTCCCCCATAATAATGGCATCATCTACCACTATTCCCAGAACCAAAATAAATCCAAACAGACTCAGCATATTAATAGACACATCTATCTGCGAAGCAGGCATGACCATTAGCGTACCGAGGAAACAAACAGGCAAACCCAAAATGACCCAAAAAGCTAACTTCACCCGCAAAAATAATGAAAGCACAATGAATACGAGTAACGCACCGAACCCCATATTTTTAAGCATCATACTCAAGCGATCAGCCAAATAAAACGAGCTATCGCCCCAAGTATCAATACTTAAATTAGCGGGCATGGTTTTACGCTTTTCATCCAGATATTCATTAACCGAGTCAGATATTTGCAACGAATTTTGGTCGCCAACTGCCCTAACCCGCAGACTTACCGCAGGCTTGCCGTCAAATAATGCAAATTGACGGTCTTCTACAAAACCGTCATTAATTGTAGCAATATCACCAAGCAGGAGTCGGGTACCGTCGGTTCGACTAACCAATACAATTTTAGCAAAATCCCAAGCGTTGTAAGCTTGGCCGTTAGCCCGCAGTAAAATATCACCATTGTCTGAACGAATCGAACCACCCGGTAAATCGATAGAGGACTGGCGAATTGCCGTTACCATGTCACTAAAAGTTAAGTCATATTCCTGTAATTTGCGTTCAGATATTTCAACTGAAATTTCATAATCGCGTGAGCCAACAACCGACACATCCGAAATCCCGCCCAAACTAACTATTTCGTCTCGGATGGTTTGAGCATACATCTTTAACTCTCGTTCAGTTGTTTCGCCGTAAACTGATACCCAAAGTACATCCTGTGGAAATTTAATACGATATACGACGGGTTTCTCAGTATTGCCTGGGAAGCTTGGAATGGCATCTACTTGAACTTTAACTTCATCTAATAGGTTTTGTACATCGTATCCATCTTCAACTTCGATACTGACAGAACCAACGCCTTCGCGAGCCGTTGAAGTGAGCTTTTTGATCCCCTCAATATCTTTGATTGCCTCTTCAAGTTTTAGAATAACGCCCTCTTCAACTTCTTGAGGTGCCGCTCCCAAATATGGGACTTGTACCGCTATAATGTTCACTTCAAACGCAGGGAATACCTGTTTTTGGACTCTTAAAATCCCAAAAATTCCACCTATTATAATGATAAACATCAATAAATTGGCCGCTACACTGTTACGTGCAAACCAAGCGATGATCCCTTTCTCGGTATCAATATGTTCTTCTTCGTATTGATTACTCATTATTTAACCTCAATGGCATTGGTATTTACAGACGACTCTGTTTGACTTTTTGGGGAGGCCTCGTCGCCTAAGAAACGAATAGGCATACCTTCATATGGATTCGGCACAGCACTCATGACGACTTGCTGTTGAGCGCTTAGGCCATCACTAATATAAACAAAATCTTCATCCGCCCGTTGCACTGTTACAAAATTAATATTGATTTGTCGATCATCGTCAACCGTTAATATTGTGCCATCTAAACGCAGCACATTGCGCGGTAAAACAACAATGTTTTTTGCTGTAATACCAATAATTGTGGCATTGACAAAACGCCCAAAACGGAGGGGGATACCTTTTGATTGTGCAGACACATTCAGTTGATACGGATCATTAACTTCAACGACTCCGTATATAACTCTGCTTTTGCTGTCGAGTACCGCTTCATCGCGAACCAATGTACCTTGCCATTTTATATTTTTACCTGCAACATCAGAACTCAATGTTACTTGCGGATTTTCTGCATTCAAATCTGCCAGAAAAGCAATGTCATCGTCAGTTAATGGTAATCTAACTTCAGCCACATCGGTTGCGAATACTTCACCTAACTGTGAACCCAAAGTAACAAATTGGCCTAAATCTACACTACGAGATTTTACCAAACCATCGTATGGCGCTCTAATTTTTGTTCTATCGAAGTTGCGTTGCGCACGCTGTAAATTAGCTTGAGCCGCTTTGACTGACGCTTCTTCACGTGCCAATTGAGGTTTTCGAAGTCCCAATTCAGGAGCTGATCCTTTGTTAAAAGAGCGCCATTCTTCAGCGGCTACTTTTCCACGGGCTTTTTCTTCATCGAGTGATGCTTGTGCACGCGCAACTTCAGACTCAGCCAATAATAAATCGGTTTGATAATCGGAGGTTTCTAACTCTACTAGCACATCACCTTTTTTAAAAAATCCTCCTTCAATGAAATTGTCTGCAACCGCGATAACGCGCCCACTGACTTGCGTACTGAGCATTGTTTTATTTTTTGGCTGCACTGAGCCTTGTGAATAAACCAAAAAATCTACATTTCTAGCTTCTACGAGCTTGGCGTCAACCAGAAAGTCACGTGTGATTATTTCTTCTTTCTCAGGCTGTTTCTTCATGCTAGTCAACGCAACTGCAACTGCAACTGCGCCTACCAAAATCAAAATGGGTATACCTGCTCTTTTAAAACTACTAGCCATTGAAAGAAACCTTGTTAATTCATTAAATTATTAAACGCCGTCGATTGTACGCAACTTCTGTTGTAAAGGCTTTTTAACCTTTATTAAAAATTGTTAATAGATGTGTCAAACATGAGGACGGCGTTACTACACAGAAAATAAGCGGTACTTCGAAATATTTAATCAAAAGGCTAGCCGTTGAATGTT
>JBLIKA010000065.1:0-19576 GCA_047637355.1 Glaciecola sp.
CAGATGCTATTATTACAGTCAGTAATGATGCTTGGTTTGGCAATTCCCATGGTCCACATCAACATTTAGAAATAGCACAAATGCGAGCCAAAGAATTTGGGTTACCTGTACTGCGCTCAACCAACACTGGTGTTACGGCATTTGTAGATCATAAAGGTATGATTAGCGCTATAGCCCCACAATTTGAAGATACCGTATTAACTCACGATATATTGCTAGTTACTGGAACAACCCCTTATAGAGAGCTTGGCAACTTGCCAGCTTATGTATTTTTTCTTGTCCTATTTATTATTGGCACTCTTCTTCAGCGTAAAATAAAGATATGATATATCGAGCTTCAGCAAATATTAGGTAGTTTTTTAGGATTTAACTCGATAAAAAGTGTAAACATAAATGCGAAGCTAATTGCTCGGAAAATTCGAGCTATAACTAATAATTAATCGACTTTTCTTGCATATAAATATTACGTACACTGTGGCGAGATTTATTAGGAGTTAATATGCTAGAAAAATTAAAACAGGTATTTAATCACGACGCCGCTGGCGGCGTGTTATTAGTATTTGCCGCTTTACTCGCCATGATAATGGCGAATACTCCTTTAAACGGTTTCTACAACGACTTATTCAGTACCCCCGTTGCCGTCAAATTTGGAGCGTTTGAAGTAAACAAACCTCTCATTCTTTGGGTTAACGATGGCTTGATGGCAATATTCTTTTTTCTTGTTGGCCTAGAAGTTAAACGAGAAGTGCTTGACGGCCATCTAAAGTCAAGAGACCAAGTAATGTTACCCGCCATAGGCGCAATCGCTGGTATTACCGTCCCAGCGCTAGTTTATGTTTTTTTTAACTATGATGATCCTGTTGGTATTAACGGTTGGGCAATTCCTGCGGCGACCGACATCGCATTTGCTTTAGGCGTTTATAGTTTATTCGGAAAATCACTTCCCGTTACCTTAAAACTGTTCCTTCTTTCGGTCGCTATTTTTGATGATATTGGTGCCATTATTATAATCGCACTGTTTTATTCCGCGGAGTTATCTACAACATCATTGATTATTGCCGCTGTAGGCATGTCCATTATGTTCGTCTTTAATCGTCTCAAAGTGCGCTCTGAAGCCATGTACATACTTGTGGGCGTAGTGATTTGGGCAGCAGTTTTAAAGTCCGGCGTACACGCGACATTGGCTGGATTCGCGATGGCTTGGTTCATTCCGCTTAAAGGGCACAACCGCAGTGGACAAGCAATGTTGCCACATTTAGAACATAAATTACATCCTTGGGTAGCGTTTGCAATATTGCCTATTTTTGCCTTCGCTAATGCAGGAGTGCAACTAGTTGGTACAACCAGCGAACAAATATTCAACCCGATTGTTATTGGTGTTATGGCTGGTCTATTTGTTGGTAAACAGGTCGGTATATTTGGTGCGTGTTGGTTGGCTGTGAAAGTTGGCTTTGCAAAACTTCCAGATGGTGTAAGTATGGGTCAGTTATATGGCGCATCGATACTATGTGGCATCGGATTTACTATGAGTCTATTTATCGGTACTCTCGCATTTGAAAATATGAGTGCAGATTATCTCAACAGTGTAAAAGTTGGTGTGTTGGCAGGTTCAATTCTGTCTGCAATACTGGGTGGTATCGTCATATCACGCTCGTCAAAGAGCTTTAATAGAAGACAAGCAGCAGATCAAACCACTGCTTAGACGATAGCAGGTATACTACGAAAAAAAGTAAGGCGCTCTTTGAGCGCCTTACTTTTGGCTTTAAACTTTGAAATAGTTACTCACAGAAGGTTTCTTGAGTTTCAAGCAATAATATAATGTTATTTGACACAAAATAATAAGGAATACGCTTTACCCGCAATTGGGCAATGCGTTGACAAAGGTGGTCAGTTTTGCAAATTTTCAATACTATAAATAGGAGCAATCTGCGCGGCGATATCTTGGGCGGTGTTACAGCCGCTATCGTATCGCTGCCTTTAGCGCTGACCTTTGGTGTTGCGTCCGGTGTTGGACCTGAAGCTGGTTTGTATGGCGCAATAATTATCGGATTATTCGCTGCACTGTTCGGTGGCACTCCTACCTTAATATCTGAACCAACCGGGCCTATGACAGTGATTATGGCCGCGGTAGTAACCACTCTGGTTGCCGATAATCCTGATAACGGATTAGCGATGGCATTCACCGTAGTCATGATTGCCGGTTTCACTCAAATTCTTTTTGGTGTGATGAAGCTGGGCAAATATATCACCATGATGCCATACAGTGTGATAAGCGGATTTATGTCTGGCATTGGCTGTATTCTAATCGTAATGCAAATTGCTCCTGCTTTAGGGTCCCCTTCACCTAGTGGGGGTGTAATGGGCACACTTACGTCGTTACCTGAGATCATTAGAAATATCAGTTTCACCGAATTTGGTATGGCAATTGCCACGATTGCGATCTTGTTTTTAACGCCTAAGAAACTGAAGAATATTATACCACCGCAACTCATCGCACTTGTCATGATATCGCTTGTTTCGGTATTGATCTTTCAAACTGTGGATATCCGAAGGATCGGTGAAATCAACATAAGTTTACCTTCCATTATTTTTCCTGAGTTTACTCCAGATCAAATAAAAACAATGGTCTTAGATGGTATTGTACTTGGCATACTTGGCTGTATCGATTCAATGCTTACTTCTGTCATCGCAGATAATCTAACCAGAAGCGAGCACAAATCAGACAAAGAATTAATAGGTCAAGGTATCGGTAATATAATGTCTGGTTTATTTGGCGGTTTACCAGGGGCAGGCGCCACCATGGGAACCGTAGTTAATATACAAGCTGGAGCCAAAACGGCGCTCTCCGGATTGATCCGAGTCCTAGTATTAGTTGTGGCAGTGTTTGGTGCTTCAGGATTAATTTCAGTTATCCCCATTGCAGTACTCGCTGGTATCGCGGTCAAAGTTGGTATCGATATACTCGATTGGAGCTTTATTAAACGTGCTCACAAGGTATCTAAACAATCTTCATTAATAATGTATGCCGTTTTACTACTGACGGTGTTTGTCGATCTGGTTGTTGCAGTGGGTATTGGTGTTTTCATTGCCAATATAATAACCATTGAAAAGCTCAGTGCCTCTCAAGCTAAAAATATTAAAGCGATTAGTGATGTAGATGGAAGCCTGCCGCTCACAATTGAACAACGACAATTACTTAATAAAGCAAATGGTCAGATTTTATTCTTCTATTTGAGTGGCACTATGATATTTGGCGTATCAAAAGCATTGTCGCGGGAATTAAGCAGTATGACGGAACATAAAGTTATTATTATCGATTTAAGCGATGTCTCATTCCTAGACGATACGATTGCTCTGGCTATTGAAAACTTAATTAAGGATGCAAATCAGTTAGAGAAACATATCCTTATGTTAATAAAACAAGGTAGTTCAAAAACAAAACTTCAAAAAATGGGCTTTGCGGAAATACTACCCCCTGATGCATTTGTAAATAATCGTACAGAGGCACTCACTAAAGCTACTGATTGGTTACATTCTCAGGAATTAGCAAAAATATTAGAGGCCGATAACGTAACTGCATCAACACCAGTCACTGAGTAATTACGCTACTGATAAATGGTTCGGTATGACAACGCTGGGACAGTGAGCTGGTGTAGTGCCAACTCACTTGTCTTTAGCAAAAGATATTAACGTGGTAATGCGTTCAGAATCAGATGTATTTCACTTCAATAATCTCAAACTCAACTTTGCCTGCTGGAGTTTGGATATTAACGACATCATCAGCTACCTTACCGATAAACCCCCTCGCAATCGGCGAATTAACTGAAATAAGTAGTTTTTTGATATTTGACTCATCGTCACCGACAATTTTATAGGTGATCTCTTCTTGTGTTTTACAATTCATTACCGTAACGGTTGTGCCAAATATAACCTTGCCGTTGTTAGTCATTTTAGTAACATCGATAATTTGTGCGTTCGATAATTTACCTTCTATATCTTGAATACGCCCTTCACAAAAACTTTGCTGATCACGCGCAGCATGGTACTCCGCGTTTTCTTTCAAATCGCCGTGCTCGCGAGCCGTAGCAATCGATTTAATAATTTCAGGACGCTTTACAGTTTTTAACTCAAGCAATTCTTTTTGTAGCATTTGAGCGCCATGGGCAGTCATGGGGTATGTAGTCATGTATCTACTCTTTATTTATTTGTATTATCTGAGACGGAAGAGTGATGCTAATATTTTTATAATAGCTTCTTTGTAACAGCTTACCGTAAAACATCATTCAGCTATCCATACTAGACAAAAATGCGCCATCTAAGGCGCATTTCATTTTCAATCATTTAATTGATTATATACTATTTTCGAATTGACTAAAGCCCGATAATTGACTTCAACACAATTTTAACCAAGTTCCTTTAAGCCTTCAATCGCTTATGCAGTTCTTGAACTGAGGTCACGTTCGTTTTTGCATCAGCAGTCCTAGCTCTAATCGTTGCAAAAGCAGCATTGATAGTTGTAGTGTAACTGGTCTTGCTAAGCAAAGCTTCGCGACGAATATAAACAGAATCGGTTATCGCTTGTCTACCCTCTGTCGTGTTTACAACGTAGCAGTATTCCCCATTTTTAATAGCATCAACAATATTTGGACGGCCTTCAGATAGTTTGTTCACGGTACCACATACAACACCATGCTCACCTAAGAACTGAGCTGTTCCTTTGGTTGCTTCAACAGTAAAGCCCTGCTCTAGCATTTCTTTTGCTAATCCAATTAAGCGTTGCTTGTCATTATTACGAACCGATAACAAAACTTTTCCTTCAACAGGCAGCGGCGCCGATGCTCCTAAATTAGCTTTTGCGTAAGCTTCCTCAAATCCATCACCAACGCCCATTACTTCACCCGTCGACCGCATTTCTGGGCCCAACAGTGGGTCAACCCCTTGGAACTTCGCGAAAGGCAGAACCACCTCTTTTACAGAAAAGTAAGGCGGAATAATTTCTTTAGTAAAGTTTTGTTCCGCTAGGCTCTTACCAGCCATTACTCTGGCTGCAATTTTCGCGATAGGAGCACCCGTTGCTTTTGACACAAAAGGTACTGTTCTAGCTGCTCTTGGGTTAACTTCAATCAAGTAAACTTCATTATCTTTTATTGCAAACTGGGTATTCATTAAGCCAACAACTTCAAGCTCTAAGGCCATTTGAGTCACTTGTTTACGCATTACATCCTGAATTTCTTTTGATAGTGTATAAGGAGGTAAGCTGCATGCTGAATCACCTGAATGCACACCTGCTTGCTCAATATGCTCCATAATACCGCAAATAACCACTTGCTCACCATCACAAATTGCGTCTACATCAACTTCAATAGCATCGTCCAAGAAACGATCTAGTAGTACAGGACTGTCATTGGACACTTTCACGGCTTCGTTCAGATAGCGACGCAGATCCTGAAGGTCATATACGATTTCCATCGCACGACCACCTAGCACGTAAGAAGGACGGACAACTAATGGGAAACCAATGATCTCGGCCTGAGTTAGTGCCTCTTCCAAATTACTAACTGTCGAGTTAGCAGGTTGCTTTAAACCTAACTTGTTGACCATATGCTGAAAGCGTTCACGATCCTCTGCGCGATCAATTGCGTCAGGTAATGTACCGATAATAGGCACGCCATTATCTTTCAATGCTCTGGCTAACTTAAGTGGAGTTTGACCACCATATTGAACAATGACGCCTACTGGCTTTTCAATACGCACAATCTCTAGCACGTCCTCTAACGTTACCGGCTCAAAATATAAACGGTCCGATGTATCATAATCGGTTGAAACTGTTTCAGGGTTACAATTAACCATAATCGTTTCATACCCATCTTCGCGCAAAGCTAGTGCCGCATGTACACAACAGTAATCAAATTCAATGCCTTGGCCTATGCGATTTGGGCCGCCACCAAGCACCATAATTTTCTTTCTGTCTGAGGGATTCGACTCACACTCTTCATCATACGTACTATACATATAAGCGGTCGATGTGCTGAATTCAGCAGCACAGGTATCAACGCGTTTATAAACAGGGAATATATTGAATTTCTTGCGTGTATCACGCACATCATCTTCAGCCACATTGGTTAGCTCAGCCAATCTTGCATCAGCGAAACCTTTGCGCTTCAGGTTTCGCATCAAGTTTTTGTCAATCTCAGATAAACCGATGCGTTCAACTAATTGCTCTAATTGTACAATTTCTTCAATTTGCACCAAATACCAACGATCTATATTGGTAAGTTTATTAACTTCATCTACTGACATGCCCATTCTGAATGCATCACCTATGTACCAAATGCGTTCTGCACCGGGTTCACGAAGCTCGTAAATCAATTTATTTTTAGCTTCTGGGTCTTTCAAATCAAGAATTGGGTTCAAGCCAGATACACCAACTTCAAGTCCGCGTAACGCTTTCTGAAGTGATTCTTGCATATTTCGGCCAATTGCCATTACTTCGCCGACTGACTTCATTTGAGTTGTTAAACGATCGTTAGCCCCAGCGAATTTTTCAAAGTTAAAACGTGGGATTTTAGTCACAACATAATCAATTGCAGGCTCAAACGATGCTGGTGTTAAACCACCTGTGATATCGTTTGCTAACTCATCCAGTGTATAACCAATTGCAAGTTTTGCTGCAATTTTAGCAATCGGGAATCCTGTCGCCTTAGATGCCAATGCCGATGAACGAGATACGCGCGGGTTCATTTCAATGACAACCATGCGCCCGGTATCTGGACAAATACCAAACTGCACATTTGAACCACCAGTCTCAACCCCTATTTCACGTAATATTGCCATGGATGCATTACGCATAATTTGAAATTCTTTGTCTGTCAGCGTTTGTGCTGGTGCAACCGTAATTGAGTCTCCCGTATGCACACCCATCGGATCGAAATTTTCAATTGTACAAACAATAATGCAGTTATCTGCTTTATCACGCACCACTTCCATCTCGTATTCTTTCCAACCAATTAATGATTCATCAATAAGTAGCTCTGTCGTGGGCGATAAATCGAGGCCACGTGTACAAATTTCAGTAAATTCATCTTTGTTGTAAGCAATACCGCCACCACTTCCACCCATGGTAAATGATGGGCGAATAATACAAGGAAACCCGATGCGAGTTGATACGTCGTAAGCCTGTTCTAAGCTATGTGCTATTTCAGCTCTCGGGCATTCCAAACCAATAGACTTCATTGCTTTATCGAAGCGTTCGCGGTCTTCTGCTTTGTCGATAGCATCTGCAGATGCACCAATTAACTCAACATTAAACTCTTCCAGAACACCAAATTTGTTTAGGTCTAGCGCACAGTTTAGTGCAGTTTGACCTCCCATTGTAGGCAATACCGCGTCAGGTCGTTCTTTTGCGATAATGTTGCGCACAACTTCCCAGTGAATAGGCTCGATGTACGTCGCATCTGCCATGTCAGGGTCTGTCATAATGGTAGCTGGGTTAGAGTTAACAAGAATAACTCGGTAACCTTCTTCACGTAATGCTTTACAAGCTTGCGCTCCAGAATAATCAAACTCACAAGCTTGACCGATCACGATAGGTCCAGCACCAAGAATTAAGATACTCTTGAGGTCGGTACGTTTTGGCATAGTCTAATTTCCTACTATTAAGCTTGTTTTTGAGACTGAACTATTTGTTCAATAAATTTGTCGAATAACGGCGCTGCATCATGCGGACCTGGGCTTGCTTCAGGATGACCTTGGAAGCTAAACGCCGGTTTATCTCTGCGCTCTATACCTTGTAACGACTTATCGAATAAAGATATGTGAGTTACTTTGAGATTATCTGGCAGCGACGATTCATCAACTGCAAAACCATGGTTTTGGCTCGTAATCATGACAACGCCGCGAGCTAAATCCTTCACTGGGTGATTTGCGCCGTGATGTCCAAATTTCATTTTTTGTGTTTTTGCACCACTCGCTATTGCGAGTAGTTGATGACCAAGACAAATACCAAAAATTGGAATAGATTTGTCTAGAAATACTTTGATAGCTTCGATTGCATAAGTACAAGGTTCGGGATCGCCCGGACCATTCGATAAGAAAATACCATCTGGATTTAGCGCCAACACTTCTTTCGCAGAAGTTTGTGCTGGAACCAAGGTAAGTTTGCAACCGCGGTCTACCAACATTCTCAGAATATTGTTTTTCGCACCAAAATCATAAGCAACAACGTGATAAGGCAGGTTTTGCTTGTTGGTGGCATAACCCTTACCAAGTTCCCATGATCCATCAGTCCATATTGTGTGTTCTACTCTGGATACCACTTTTGCTAGATCCATTCCTTTTAACCCAGGAAAGGCTTTTGCTGCAGCTAACGCTTGCTCCTGCGTTAACGCATCTGCAGTTACTATGCAGCCACGTTGAGCCCCTTTGTCACGCAAAATGCGTGTCAAACGTCGCGTATCGATGTCTGCTATTGCAACTATATTATTTACCCTAAGGTAATCAGAAAGGGATTGCTCGCTTCGAAAACTGCTAGCGACGAGAGGAAGATCTCGAATTATGAGGCCTTTAGCCCAAATTTTATTGGATTCAACATCTTCAGAATTTATTCCGGTGTTACCAATGTGAGGATATGTAAGTGTGATTATTTGTTCAGCGTATGATGGGTCAGTAAGAATCTCTTGATAACCGGTCATTGATGTATTGAATACAACCTCTCCAACACTATGACCCGCACAACCTATAGCTGTACCATTGAAAACAGAACCATCTTCTAGCACTAAAAGAGCAGAAATAGCCAAGTCAACCTCCTAAAATTAAAGGTAACAAGGGAAATAACAGCGAAACGCTAATATTTCCGAAAAATACGTAAAAAGCGTCAAAAAACAGCTTTTTCAGTAGCTTCTTCGCGAATCGTCACATTTTCAATACATGAGCGCTAGCTCAATCGTATGGCTTTTCTCGCCAAAGATTTATACTTGCGCTTAGAGCGAAATTGCAATTTTGTGGCAAATTCCGCTGATTATATATTAATGCGTAATAATGATCTATTTGTTTCTTGTATTAAACGAGAAAATATAGAAAAACAAGCATTAAGGCTAACGTTGGCTACGAAAGCACCAAAAAATACACATATCTAAATCCACATGTGTATTTTTTGATGCTTTCACGCCCTAACGTTAAATTTAACTTATTGTAAATTAAGTACTTTTTGCATACTGTAAAGACCTGCAGGCTTATCTTTAAGCCAAATAGCAGCCGTTAATGCACCATTGGCAAAAGTTAAACGACTGGATGCTTTATGGGTTAATTCTATTCTTTCACCTATCGTGGCAAATATAGCGGTATGTTCGCCAACTATATCACCCGCGCGGATCGCACAGAAACCAATGCTTTGTTGATCGCGTTCACCCGTATCACCTTCCCTACCATATACAGCACATTTAGACAGGTCACGGCCTAATTCATCTGCAATAGCCTCGCCAATAGCGACGGCAGTTCCGGACGGTGCATCTTTTTTATAGCGATGGTGTGCCTCTACTATTTCAATATCCGCATCTTTCCCCATTACCGCACTTGTTTGTCTGACTAAACTAAGCAATAAATTAACGCCAACACTGTAATTGGCCGCAAACACAATCGGAATTGATTTCGCTGCTTGGTCAATCAACCCCAACTCGAATGCAGAAAGCCCAGTAGTGCCGATAACGATTGCCTTATTATTGCTGACGCACCAATCAAGGTTGGATGACAAGGCTTGGGGCAAAGTAAAGTCAATAATGACATCAGCAATATCAGTAGGTTTTTGCTGAGTATCGCACACGTTAATGTATTGTTTAGCAACTCCAGCCAGTTCACCTGCATCAATACCAATTAAGGAAGAACCGCTTCGCACACTAGCGAATCCTAGTGATACGTCCGTATGCTGATAGCAAGCATCGATTAATACTCGTCCCATGCGACCGTTCGCACCCAATACACCTATTTTAGTCATATGAACTCTATCTCTTTTACGTTTATGATATATTGCCCGAATAACAGAAAAAGCTAAAGCTTGATTTAAATTTATAATAACTCTGGAACAATTTTTTTGAGTTATATTGATTAATACTGGTTTAATTGAGCCGGAAGTAAAAGACCAGCTAAAGTGCGGTCGTTCAACTTATTGATATCTTGAAATACGGAACATTCATGCAAAAATTATATATTTGGGATTTCCCTACTCGTCTTTTTCATTGGCTGTTGGTCATCGCCATTGCTTCGCAATATATGACAGCGGAACTAATTGATGATGCTATTGAGTGGCATTTTTACGGTGGTTATTTTATTTTAGGCCTCTTGATCTTTAGATTACTTTGGGGCATTTGGGGAGCTTATTATGCTAAGTTTTCGCAATTTATTGTGTCGCCACAACGCGCAATACAATATTCAACCACATTCACTAAAAGTAATTACAAGCCAAATTTAGGTCACAACCCTTTGGGTGCCTATTCGCTAATATTTATTCTAACGGTATTGTTAACGCAAGCTATCAGTGGTTTATTTATCACTGATGACATTTTTCATAGCGGCCCTTATTACAAAGCTATAGGAGACGACACGCGAGATATAATGAATTGGTTACATAACCAGGGATTTAAAGCAGTCTGGCTTTTTCTTGCCTTGCATATCTGCGCAATGCTTGTCTACCAATTTGCTAAAAAACAGAATTTAGTCTTAAGTATGATCACAGGATATAAGTCACATAAAGACAAAATACGAGCCATTCAAGCACAAAATCATTGGTTAAAATTTTCAGTCTTCGCCTGTCTTTCAGCAATAATCGTTTATCTTATTGTCGTTACTTTTGCACCAGAAATTGTTGACGATTTCTACTACTAATTACCTTGTTGCCTATTCGAAAACATAATACGCTGTGCGACTATCTTGGCGCTAAAACGAGGGTACGAGGCCACTGTAAAAAGAGGTAACAAAAAGCGACAGATAAAAAAAGAGCCAAGGTTATTCACCTTAGCTCTTTTATTTAAAGACTCTACACTAACGCCTAATACTAAAAAAATGCGTTCGCTTGAGAAATTGTCAATCCATATAGAATAGTTAAACCAACAGCAAATGCTGTTTGTTTTAAAGCATCCTTTGACATAATGGCCAATCCTTTTTTTATTTTTATTTAGGATTTAGCGCTAGTAACTTCCGTGTTTCCATAGAAACCTCAAAGGGTATTGAGGACTCTTCTCTACAATCATTGTAATTGCTTTAAAAAACAATTATAGCACTGATACAATCTACAGGCTTCTCCCAAAGCCTGTCATCGTTAACATTAATATTACATAAAAATTACATCAAAGAAACACTACTTTAGGATAATTTTATTACTTGACGATATTATCATTTGGAATAAAATTAAATAACTTTATTTTCATAAAGTTAACAAAACTAGACGCTGAAAAATTAATATTAAACAAATACCTTCACTGATTGATTTTTATACAAATTAGAGGTTTTTACGTTTTTATGGATACTGACTTGCTCCCACTAATCTTTCTTAAATTTATCATGACACGCTTTACAAGTTGAACCTAAGTCACCTATGGCCTTGCGATAATTACTTTCGTCTTTGGTCAGTGCTACTTGTTGTAGATTCGCAGCAGCATTAATAAGGTCTTGTGTTTTGTTTTTAAAGTCATCCATTTCGTCCCAAACAACATCTTTAGCGTCGGTTTCTACTGGAAACTTTCTAGTATCCAATTCAAAGTAATCCCCCATCATTAAAGCGAGTTGTCCTATACGCAATGAATTAGTTGTTATGACATCTGCGTCATAATCAATTTGCCCTTTGGCCATGGCGCCAAGCGGGCCCATATTACTTCGAACCAATTGCAATACGGCTTTTCTAAAATCGACAGCTGTGTTTGCCTGTTTTTCTGAATTTGCTTCTTTTGCGAAAACTAAAGGTGCTGTTAAGGTCGCAGCTAAAGCCAGTGAAATGAGTCTTTTCTTCATATTGTGTCCCTGTTTTACCATTTTGTTATTGTTATTAAAATTTTACTATTATAAAGGCATATATTGATAGTTTATTTACAAAGTGTCCCGTAAACCCAATTAACTTTAACACTAGTAAGAATAGACTAATTGTTTGAAACAAACATTTATTATGAATATAGTAATATGATTACTTTATTAAAAACAATATGGAGAACAAAAAATCAACTCAAAAAAAAACGCTCAATTTACTAGAGCGCTTTTATGTTTTGTTTGCAACCACTTAAAACATCGAATCTGTGCAAACCAATATTACAAATTACTTGGTTAGATCGTCAAAGAATCTCTTCACACCATCAAAAAAACCCTGCTCCTTTGGGCGATGCTTGCCGCCGCCAAGAGACGCATCAAATTCTTCTAGCATTTCTCTTTGCTTCGGGGATAACTTAACTGGCGTTTCGATGACAACTTTACACATCAAGTCACCTACACTGCCGCTACGAACAGATTTAACCCCTTTCCCTCTAAGACGGAACATTTTACCTGTTTGCGTCTCTAGCGTAATCTTCAGCTTCACTTTGCCATCTAAGGTAGGAACTTCGATTTCACCGCCTAGTGCGGCAGTAGCAAAACCTAAAGGCACTTCGCAATATAGATTATTACCGTCGCGTTCAAAAATTTCATGCGCACGAATGTTAACCTGAACGTAAAGGTCTCCAGCAGGAGCTCCGTTTTCGCCAGCTTCACCTTCACCCGTAAGACGAATTCTATCACCCGTATCAACGCCTGCAGGCACCTTTACAGATAACGTTTTAGTTTTTTCAGTACGACCTTGGCCACGACATGGACTACACGGATCGCCAATGATCTTACCCTTACCAGAGCAAGTGGGACAGGTCTGCTGTACAGCAAAGAAGCCCTGACGCATTTGTACCTGACCGTTTCCTTTGCAGGTTGGGCACCCCGTAGGTGATGATCCCTTATTCGCTCCTGAACCATGGCAGCTATCACATTCAACTAAGGTGGGAACGCGAATTTCAACGTCCTTGCCACGCACGGCCTCTTCCAATGACATCTCAAGATTGTAACGTAAATCAGACCCTTGGCGAGCACGCGATTGACGACCTCGTCCACCACCAAAAATATCACCGAAAACATCACCAAAGATATCGCCAAACTCAGCACCTTGACCATGGCCGCCGCCGCGACTTTGATCTACTCCGGCATGACCATATTGGTCATACACAGGACGCTTTTTAGAATCAGTTAAAATTTCATGCGCTTCTTGCGCCTCTTTAAATTTTTCTTCCATCCCTTTGTCGCCTTGAGTGCGATCGGGGTGGTATTTCATTGCGAGCTTCTTATAGGCTTTCTTTATGGTGCGTTCATCAGCACCGCGTTCTACGCCTAATACTTCGTAGTAGTCTCGTTTGGACATAAGATCAAAATTTCCCGCATTGTGTGTCTTTGTTTTATAAAGGCTCTTTAGGCCATCATTCAGCATTCAACTTAGTGCTTAAAAGTTCTTATAAAACAATAAATTAATATAGATAAAGTCAGTTAACTTCAATACAAACAGGGCGCAATCTGAATTTATCAGTTGCGCCCAATTTATTAGCTTAGTTAATTAACAATAATTATTTTTTATCGTCTTTAACTTCTTCGAACTCGGCATCAACAACATCGTCATCTGTATTATCAGATTTCGCTTCGCCACCTTCTGGTGCGCCTTGGCCCTCTGCTGCGGCTTTCGCTTGAGCAATTTCCATTAGCTTCGTTGACGCTTCCATCAAGGCTTCTGTTTTAGCTTCAATTGCCGCTTTATCATCGCCTTTACGCGCTGTTTCTAAAGCATCAATCGCTTCTTCAATCGTTTTCTTGTCTTCTTCCGGTAATGCTTCACCGGCTTCTTCAATTTGCGTGCGAGTTCCGTGTATCATACCATCAGCTTGGTTACGAGCTGCAACTAATTCTTCAAATTTGGCATCTGCTTCTTTGTTAGCTACAGCATCTTGAACCATTTGTTCGATTTCTTCATCGCTCAAACCTGAGTTAGCTTTGATAGTAATCTTCTGCTCTTTACCTGTATCTTTATCTTTAGCTGATACGTGTAAAATGCCGTCTGCATCTATGTCAAAAGTCACTTCAATTTGAGGTGCACCACGTGATGCAGGGCGAATACCCTCTAAATTAAATTGGCCTAATGACTTATTGCCTTGCGCTTGCTTACGCTCGCCTTGAAGGACATGAACAGTTACCGCAGCTTGATTATCTTCAGCTGTTGAGAAAGTTTGAGACTTCTTAGTAGGTACTGTCGTATTCTTCTCTATTAACGTAGTCATTACGCCGCCCATTGTCTCTATACCAAGTGACAGTGGTGAAACGTCAAGTAATAATACGTCTTTAACTTCGCCGGACAATACGCCACCTTGGATCGCAGCACCAACCGCAACAGCTTCATCAGGGTTCACGTCTTTGCGCGGCTCTTTACCGAAGAACTCTGTAACGTACTTCTGTACTAATGGCATGCGCGTCTGACCGCCAACAAGAATGATATCGTTAATATCGCTCACTGATAATTCAGAATCAGCTAAAGCCTGCTTTAATGGCGCAAGTGACTTTTTAACTAGATCTTCAACGAGAGACTCTAATTTTGCACGAGTTACTTTAATCACTAAGTGCTTAGGACCAGAGGAATCTGCAGTGATATATGGCAAGTTAACTTCTGTCTGCTGCGCAGAAGAAAGTTCAATCTTTGCTTTTTCGCCGGCTTCTTTTAAACGTTGCATTGCTAAAGGATCTTTACGTAAATCAAAACCTTGGTCTTTCTTAAATTCTTCAACCAAATAGTTAATCATACGGTTATCGAAATCTTCACCACCTAGGTGAGTATCACCATTGGTCGCTAATACCTCAAAAGTAGTCTCGCCGTCGGCATCATCGATTTCAATAATTGAGATGTCGAATGTACCGCCACCCAAGTCGTATACAGCAATAATACTATCGCCTTTTTTCTTGTCCATACCGTAAGCAAGAGCGGCCGCAGTTGGCTCGTTAATGATACGCTTAACCTCTAGCCCAGCAATACGACCTGCATCTTTGGTTGCTTGACGCTGGGCGTCATTGAAGTAAGCCGGTACCGTAATAACAGCTGCTGTGACCTCTTCACCCAAATAGTCTTCGGCTGTTTTCTTCATCTTTTTCAAAATTTCAGCAGAAATTTGTGGTGGTGCCATCTTCTCACCATTCGCTTGAACCCAAGCATCACCATTGTCAGCTTTAACAATTTTGAAAGGCATTATGTCGATATCGCGCTGCACTTCTTCGTCTTCAAAGCGACGACCGATTAAACGCTTAATAGCGTAAAGTGTATTTTCTGGGTTAGTCACAGCTTGACGCTTAGCTGGTTGCCCAACGAGCGTTTCACCTTCTGAACTATAAGCGATAACGGAAGGTGTAGTGCGATCACCCTCTGAGTTTTCGATAACTTTTGCTTTGTCGCCGTCTAGCACTGCGACACATGAATTTGTTGTACCTAAATCGATACCAATGATTCTACCCATTTGTGTGTCTCCAAAATATGATTTTTTGCATTATGCATTTCTGCCTTCTGCGATATAAGATGGGGCTAATACCCCTGTTTTCAATATGTGTTTTAAAAAAATTAATTTTTTTACTTCTCACACCTAATTGAACGCTGCCGTTCTAGCTATTAAGTGACGAGCTAACTTGTTAAACTTGTGTATCTACACCGCCACTGGCTGCGCGAGAGACCATTACCATTGCTGGACGCAATAAACGTCCGTTTAAGGTGTAGCCTTTTTGCATGACTGCCATCACGGTATTCGGTGCAAAGTCGGCGGTTTCTTGCATCGACATAGCTTGGTGTAATTCTGGATTAAATGCTGCGCCTTGCGGATCAACAATTTCCATTCCAAATTTTTGAACTACACTGATAAATGACTTAAGCGTTAAATCAACGCCTTCTAAAATAGGCTTAATCGCGTCATTTTCCGCATCGGCAACTTGCATCGCTCGTTCTAAGTTATCGAGAACAGGTAATAACTCAGCAGCGAATCGTTCAAGAGCAAATTTACGTGCTTTATCAACGTCCTGTTCCGCACGGCGCCTTGCATTTTCCATGTCAGCTCTGGCACGTAATACAGAATCTTTTTGACCCTCTATAGTTGCATTAGCGACTTCAAGCGCAGCTTCAAGCTGTGGGATACGAGTGGTATTTTCGTCTTCATTCATCGCATGCTCTAACTCGTCAGCAGTCATTGGCTGTTCTTTATCCTGGACCAATTCAGCTTCTAATTCTTGTTCGTTTACCGGTTTGTTCTGTTCGTCACTCATTGTATTCTCCGCGGACCTCTCACTGACTTTTTTCGTTTAGGTAATTACACCATAACTTTTGTATGGGCTTTTAATGGGGTTACTTTTAATGGCTTCAAGGGATAATGACAGATTAAATGCATTTTTTTTCAATTTGCGCTCTGCATAACGAAAGTCTGATACCTTTTTTATAAAAAAGGCATTAGTCTGGTAGCTGACTTAACCATACTCGTCTTATTGTTTTAGCGGGAGTTTTGCTTGTTTTCGATTTATACCGTTGGCCTAATTACACTTATTTACCTAGGTGTGCTGTTTGCTATTGCATTTTATGGGAGTAAAAAACGAGCAGCGTCTCCTATCGTATACTCATTAGCGCTTGGTATTCACTGCACCTCTTGGGCATTTTTCGGCACAACAACACAAGCCTCACAATTTGGCTGGGCATTTGTTCCCACGTATTTAGGTGTCATTGTGGTGATGCTATTCGCCTTTCCCGTTATCTGCAAAATTGCAAAATTATGCCGCCAACATAACATCAGTTCACTTGCAGATTTTATTGGTATGCGCTATCAACATAGCCATGTTATTGCTGGCATGATCACGCTCATTTGCTTTATTGGTGTGGTTCCCTATATTGCATTGCAATTTGACGCCATTACCCTAATGCTTAATCTCATAACCAAAGACAGTCAGAGTTTAACTCCTAGTATCGGTTTCTATGTGGTCGGGCTAATGGCTTTATTCGCCATTATTTTCGGCACTAGAACCTTAGACTTAACTGAAAAACATACGGGGTTAATGTATACGATCGCGTTTGAATCATTGGCAAAACTAGCAGGGCTTGTCATCGTAGGCATCTATGTTTGTTATAGCTTGTTCGATGGTGTTTACGACTTATTTATTACAGCATCAAAACATGAAGCTAGCATTCAAATACTGCAATCTGACTTTTCAATTTGGGTTTTTGCTAGCCACGTTTTACTTGGTATTTGCTCGATGTTTTGTTTACCTCGTCAATTCCATATCGCGTTTATTGAAAACAATAATGAAAATGAACTACTTCTGGCAAGGTGGCTATTTCCATTATTTCTGTTATGCATGACTATTTTTGTATTACCAATTGCATTAGCAGGTAATATTCTATTGGATACAACTCAGTTTTCCACCGACAGCTTTGCTTTATCTATTCCGGTCAGTATGGGTAACGAATGGGTATCTATTTCTTCTTATATAGGCGGGCTATCGGGGGCTACTAGCATGGTTATTGTCGCTACTCTGACGATGGGCATTATGGTGGCTAATAGCTTTGTCACGCCTCTTTGGCTTTCAACTCAAGAGTCTCCTCATTTAAAAAAGAACCTCGCCCCCGCAAATATTTTACGGATAAGGCAATTTACAGTCATTTTAGTCTTGAGTATCGCTTACTGGTATCACTTAAACATTAGCCAAACCGCGCCATTAGTTAAAAGCGGTTTTATCGCATTGTCGCTATTAGCACAAATGTTCCCTGCTATTATTCTTGGCGTGTATTGGAAAGCAGCGACTAAATTAAGTGCTATATTTGGCACTTTAGTTGGCGCTGCTTGCTGGGCATACTTAATTCTATATCCTAGCATTTTATCGAGTTATTACTTTGCAGACTCCCTCACCGAAAATGACCTAGCGTTTGGGTTTTATATTTCGTTTATCAGTAACACTATTGTTTTTGTCGCCATTTCATTACTTAATTTAGCATTTAGTAAGCATTCAAATAACAGACACCAAAGCAACATCACGAATGCTTCTCAGGGCTCCAAAGCAAGCTTCACGAATGAAGCCAAGAGCAATTTTAAAATCCCAACAAATGATCTACTAGCGCTCATTCACCGCGTTATACCTAGACAACTCGCCAATGCATTTTCTGATCGGGTTTCCTTATCAGATGCAGCTAATTTGGCTTATGTCGAACCGTCGGTGCTTGCTCATGCAGAAAGGCTGCTATCATCACATGTCGGTAATGCCAGTGCTCGCATTCTGCTTGCCGCAATTTCAATAAACAAAAAAGAAGACATTAACGAACTCACTGAATGGATTGAACAAGCTTCACAAACCTTTCAATTCAATCATGAATTATTACAATCTTCGGTTGCACATATTCCCCAAGGGATCAGTGTCATCAGTTCGGATATGAGTTTAATCGCCTGGAATCAAAAGTATATCGAGTTATTTGATTACCCAAAGCATTTTTTGCGAGTGGGTATGCATTTACGCGAGATACTCGAGTTTAATGCGTCACGCGGATTGATCAATCAACCAGATTCAAATTTGTCTTTTAAGCAACTGATTGAACGACGCATTAGCTTTACGATGTCGGGTAGCGCCTATAAATTCATTCGCGATAATCAAAATGGCAGAGTCATTGAGATAGCAGGCAGCCCACTTCCCGGCGGCGGGTTTGTAACAACTTACAATGATATTAGTGAATATATTCATATTCAAAGACAGTTGGAAGAAGCAAAAGTAGAGTTAGAAACAAGAGTAGAAGAACGTACTGCTGAATTAAATTCAGCTAAATTAGACGCAGAAATGGCGAATACAAGTAAAACGAAATTTTTAGCTGCTGCGGGTCATGACCTGATGCAACCCTTCAACGCCGCATCATTATTTGCATCAATGCTGCACCAACGATTAAAAAATGCAGATGACAAAGAGTTAACACAAGGACTGGTTAACGCTTTAGAAAATGCGGACCAACTACTTTCAATGTTGCTTGATATGACCAAACTTGAATCAGGTTTATTTAAGCCTGACATGCATTCATTCAGTCTAAACCCTTTACTCAAAAACTTGGTAAATGAATATGCGGTGGTTGCTCAACAAAAACAATTGAGCATAGATTATGTTGAAACCAGCGTTTGGGTGCACAGTGATCGCCGTTTGTTGAATAGAATTATTCAAAACCTGATTAGTAATGCAGTCCGATATACTCAGTCAGGTCGGATATTAGTAGGAGTAAGAAGAAGAAACGATCACAAAATAGAAATTTGCATATTAGATACCGGCAGAGGAATTGCCGATGACCAAAAACGCCTCATATTTGACGAGTTTAAGCAATTGGATAACAAAGGCAACAATGAAGGTATTGGCCTTGGGTTAACTATCGTAGAGAAGATGAGTCAACTTCTAAATCATGACGTTACAGTTCAGTCAATTGTAGATAAAGGCACTCAATTTTCTATCCGTTTGCAACGCAGTCAGCGTGGATTAATGCCGACGATAGAGAAAG
>JBLIKA010000066.1:0-19448 GCA_047637355.1 Glaciecola sp.
TGTGTAATCTTTACTATTAACGATCATTTGATACTCATTTAGAATGGAATTCTATGCAAGAGAATATACCGCAGGATAAAGAGCCTTCAGCCCAAGATAAAGGGCCTTCAGCGCAGGATAAAGAGCCTGTAGCTAATCAATTTCAAGGCGGCTTGCTTAGCAGTAAGCGTTTTCTGCCCTTGTTTATTACGCAGTTTTTCTCAGCATTGAATGATAATGTCTACAAACAGTCAGTATTATTGCTCCTCATATTTCAAGCAACAACGGTAGCCGACGGTGCACTCTATTCCAATTTGGCAGCAGGTCTTTTTATACTGCCGTTCTTTCTATTTTCGGGTATGGCAGGTCAACTAGCCGAGAAGACAGAGAAATCGAAACTCATTCGGATCGTGAAGTTCTGCGAAATGCCCATTATGCTTATTGGTGCTATTTCCATCATGACTCAATTGGTGTGGTTAATGCTTGTAACAGTCTTTTTTATGGGCCTGCAAAGCACATTTTTTGGCCCTTTAAAGTATTCTATTTTACCGCAACATGTCGCCCGAAACGAACTCACCAAGGCCAACGGTTTGGTTGAATCAGGTACCTTCGTAGCTATTTTGTTAGGTACTATATTTGGCACCTACTACATTACCCAAGAAGCGGGTCCTGTATATATCAGCATTGCCATTTTATGCCTAGCGGCGGTTGGTTATATTTGTAGTCGATTTATTCCTACCAGTGCGTCTAACGATCCAAGTTTGCGATTTACTTTCAACATTTTTTCCTCAACAAAAAATGTCTTTCAAGCGCTAAATATGCAAACGGAATCTGTTGGTAAGTCAGTTATTGGAATTAGCTGGTTCTGGCTCATTGGCGCTATTATTCTAACCTCGCTGCCAAACTACGTAAAACACGTTATGGGCGGCGATGAACTTGTGGTGACCAGTGCCTTGGTCGTATTTTCGCTGAGCATTGCAATTGGGTCTCTGCTTTGTGAAAAGCTCTCGCGCTCAAGAATTGAATTAGGTATTGTGCCTTTTGGTGCCATTCTCATCACCTTATTTTTGTATCTATTAAGTCAAGAACCAGCCATTACAGCATATAACGAGCCAACAGCAGTGCTACTTACATTGAGCCAAGTATTAGACACTGGCGACATGATCTGGCATTTAGTGTGGATGGGAGCAATTGGTATCGCCGCAGGTTTTTATACGGTGCCGTTATACGCGCTAATTCAGCAGCGTACAACCGAAAACAGCCGCTCTAGAGTTATTGCGGCTAATAATGTCCTGAATGCATTATTCATGGTCGCAAGTGCTGTTTTAAGTATTGTTACGTTGTCTGTTTTTGAGTGGAGTATTCCTCAATTACTCTTATTAGTTGCTGCTTTAAACTTACTTATTTCAATTTATATTTATACAACAGTACCTGAGTTTTTCCTTCGTTTTGTTATTTATATACTCGCAATTTGTATGTATAGAGTGCGCACCAACGGTGATAAACATATTCCAGAGGAGGGCGCTGCAGTGATTATTGGTAATCATGTGAGCTTTGTTGATTGGATGTTCATTTTGGCCGCATCTCCAAGGCCCATACGTTTTGTCGTGTTTGCACCCATTTACCATTCTCTTGCGTTACATTGGCTGTTTAAAATGGCGAAAGCAATTCCTATTGATGGTGAGAAAGCGAATCCAAAAGCATTCAAAAAGGCCTTTGATGACGTTGCTGAAGCGTTAGAGCAAGGCGAACTAGTAGGGATTTTCCCTGAAGGCAAACTATCTGATGACGGCTCTATTGATACATTTCGCCGTGGTATTGAAAAAATCATTGAGCGTTCGCCCGTGCCAGTTATTCCTCTGCACTTGGGTGGCTTATGGGGTAGCATGTTTAGCCGTAAGACTAAGTGGCGATTGCCACGCCTTAGATGGTCATTAGTGTCAGTCTCTGTAGGTGAACCTGTGGCCGCACAAAATGTTAAAGCCGACGATTTGCGCGAGCGCGTTACTAAGCTCAAAGAGCGTTACTCGCCTGACTCCAATTGATGTATAAAATCTGATAAATGTTGATGTCCGGCATTAACTATATAAAAAGTATGGATCGAGAATATGGCAGATAGATTAATCATTAAATGCTCTGCTATATTATTATCACTTCATTGAGGGATATAAAAATGAAAACTAAGTATATAGCGATAGCACTGTTATTTTTTTCTTTTGGCGCAAAGTCGTCGTCAGATTTTAGTCAATTAGAAACTCTGTTTGCTCAATGGCGCACCTTTGAGGTTGCTCCGTTACATAACCTGGCACCTGATTATCGCGACCAAACCTTTGAAAAACGTGATAGCAAATGGGCAGATTTCAAAACACAATTATTAGCATTTGATAAGTCACAATGGACAGTTGCCCAGCAGGTTGATTGGTTTGTGATGCTCGCAGAACTTAATGGCTATGAATTTAATAAGAAGGTATTGAAGCCTTGGCAAAGAGATCCTGCGTTTTATAAGCAGGTGTGGACATACAAAAGTGATGTTCCAGCACATGAAGGACCAAGTCCTCATTATCTCACTGAGCTTTGGAGCTACTCATTCCCAATTAGTGCAAGCGAACAGAGTAGGTTAACGAATGACTTGTCTCGAATAAAACCGTTTCATATCCAAGCTAAAGAGAATTTAACAGGGAACGCCAGAGAACTATGGATAGCAGGTATTCGTGACATTCAGAAGCAGCAACAGAACTTAATCGACATTACGGGAAAAATAGAAACAACTAAAAATGCAACGCTAATAAAAACACACCAACAAGCGATACAATCTACGGGGCAATTTGTGCAGTGGTTGCAACAGCAAAGCGCAAGCAAAACTGGGCCTTCAGGGCTTGGAATTGAGCAATATAGTTGGTATCAAAAACACGTGCATTTACTGTCTATGACATGGCAGGACGAAGAAAGGTTACTGCGTCGAGAACTCGACAGAGCTTGGTCGTCATTAAAGTTAGAAGAACAACGCAATATAGGATTGCCAGCATTAGTATCGGTTAAAAATGCAGAAGAATATAACTTGTTGGCCGAACGGTCGGCTGAATTTTTTCTTACTTTTTTGGATGAAAAGAATATTGTAACTGTTGCTGACTATTTTAAACCAGCGCTTTATGAAAGACTGGGTAAGTTTGAACCAGAAGCAACTCGTCACTTCTTTCACATCGGTGCTCACCTTGATCCTACGCCTTTATATTCGCATTTTTACCATTGGTTCGAGCTGGCGATAATGGAGAATGATCCCAACCCCAGAAGCATTAGAAAGAATGCACTTTTGTATAATATTTTTGATAGTCGTAACGAAGGCACTGCCACGGCGGTTGAAGAAATATTTATGCATGCGGGTTTGTATGATCATAATCCACGAGCCCGAGAAATTGTTTGGATTATGCTTGCTCAAAGGGCCGCAAGAGGTCTTGGATCTCTGTACGCCCATGCAAACCAAATGACGATGGAACAAGCCGGTGAAATTCATATGAATTACACGCCCAGAGGATGGATGAAGACAGAACCTGATTTACTCATCTTTGAGCAGCATCTTTATTTACGTCAACCTGGTTATGGGACCAGTTATGTTACGGGCAAAGCTTTACTAGATAGTGCGATAGCGCAAAAAGCCAAACTTGATGAAGAGCAGGGCCGAACTTTCGTTCTGAAATCATTCTTTGATCAACTAAATAGCATCGGCGGTGTTCCTATCACGTTGGGAACTTGGGAGATGACCGGCAATAAACCTGCTTTTCTCAATGAGGTTGAGGAAGTGGCAAAAGGGAAATATAATAAAGCCCCAGTTATAGACTAAACTTGGGGCTATATTCTCAATTTTAAGCATAGTCAACTGGGTTTAATACAATCGACGTTCAGCTAAATTAAAATTTAAACTAGAAATTTAACTTGCATTTCTATGGCCCTTAATTACTGGCGTTAACAACGTTCGCTTTGTTTTTATTAACGGCCTGTGCTTTTTGATCGGTTCCTGTTTTTTCATGATATCCACCAAAGGGAATAGTAGAAAGCGCAGTGTAGTTGACTCTTTTCGCTAATGGCACGTAATCAGTGAATGCTGTATTGATTGCCGTTGAAATAATAGCACCAATTATACCGCCACCAGAGTCACCACCGGTATCGACAACAATAGTATCGGCATATTGCCAAAGTACTTCTTTGTTCGTAGTTGAAACCAATTCATATGATATCCCTACCGTAACATTGCCTCCAATCACAAAATAAGAGGTATCCCACTGATTAATGTTCACAAACAGAACAGCATCAGCACCGTACATAGTTTTAAATAAACCGGTATCGACGTTAGTTAGCTGTGCACCATCTACAATGCCTTGCTCTTGAATCAGTCTATTGGTTACTTCGATAGGCAGGACGTAATAGCCCATGCGAGTAAGAGGCTCAGCGACAGTGGTTGCATAATATTCAGTTGCTTCAGCAGCCGTTGTATTGTTTACAGCGGGTACCACTAAGATAGCAACCGGCTTAGCTTGATACATTTTCGGAAATGCCTCCTCTTTAGAAATAAAGGAGGTTGCACAGCCACTTAGGCCCACAGCCAAAACGGCTAGCAAAGAAACTCGTTTTACTCTGTTCAGTATAGTAGTCATTTCTTAAGCCCCATTTCTTTTTTTCAATTCTAGCACGAGTGTTCTTGACTCAGGGTATAGTGACAACTCTCTATCCAATAGTGAATTAGCACTTTCAGGGCTGCCGCTTTCAATTTTCATGATTGCTAATTCGATCAACACACCAGGAGGAACGCGAATACCTTTCTTATCGCTAGTCGCAATAATGTCATTCAGCGATTTAACATGCTGCTGACGTGATTTGTCACCAGGTTCTTTTTTGTAGTTATACAAAGTGTCAGAATAACTGCCCCAATACAGACCACCTTGAGTGGTGTTGCATGCAGCTAATAAAACCACAGCGCTAATGATTATTAGTCCTTTAATTTTCATTTTACATTTACCTCAATTGAATTTCCGTTGGTCACATATAGTTTTCGATTTACCACTAATGTTCCATTTTTATATACTTTTATAGTGTTAGTGCCCGCTGTGACTTCAAATTTGGCTACTTTATTACCATCTAGTGTAAAAGTCTCAATGTTGTCTGACAGCGTGATAGGTGAGTTTGTATTGATTTGCAGTGACGCATCTTCAAAATTACCAGTCAGTAATACGAATGCTTTGGTGTCATCAACTTGAGTCACTGACTCATATGAGGATGAACACCCGAGTATTAAGAAACTAAACAATACAAAAATAAGCCCTTTTAACGAGTTTGATTTACTCATTTCTTACTCCTTTTCCATAACAACTAATTGAGCTAAATCTGTTTGTGCAGGCAACTGTGTATCGAGTGAAACAATCGATATTTCGTTGTTGCCAGTGCCACTTAACAGAGCGACTGTTGCTGTTGCAATCTTCTTACCGGCCAATTCGATCATAAACCCAGTTTGTGGATTTTTAATCTTTTTACCTTTTTGTAAAATCGTAAACTCATCGCCGGTAGCGATGCCTTGCGAGGCGCCTCCGGTCATTATATATTGACCGTCTTGCTCAGCGATCAAATAGGCTTTCCAAGGTGAGTTCAGCAAGTTTTCCATTAAGTCGCTGACTACTTTTGAAATAGCGGCAGAAATAGCTTTGTCGTTCAATGTGGAATCAAACGCAGCTCGCTCGCCAACACCGAGTGTTGTATTCGCTTCAGCGCGTGCCTCGCCACTACCTTCCTCAGAAAAAACGATTTGCCCCGTAGTTGTGTCAATTAGCCTGACGTTAACCGTCGCGATTGCTTGTTGAATTTTGTTACGACTAAATATGCCAGTCTCACTGGTCGTTTTACGACCAAACTCACTAATTGAACCTACAATAAGAAAATCTGCACCAACTATTTGTGATGTGACGCCTTCAAGAGCCTGTTCACTTTTGACTTTATCGAGGTCGTCCCTCTCAAGCATGATGAATTGACCTGAATTGCTTAGGCGAGCGCTCAATATATCAGCCGCTTGCTTACCAATATTGTCGAAGCTTTTATCGACAAAAATGCTGTTGCTATTTTTTGTTTCATCGGTAAATCGTGCGATAGCTACTTTTCGCTTTAACCCCATCGCGGGCGCTTCTGCAATGGTTGGGCTAATGGCAGCTTGATTGTTTTGACTTGCATTAACGGTTTGCTTAGTAGAAGAGGTGCAACCAGAAGTAAGCACCAAACCCAAAGCAATAATTAAAGAGAATTTTGTTTTGTTGACATGAATTTTCATTTATATCCTTATAAAGCTAAAATTTTTACGTAATGAATATAGTAAATAAATAATTCGATTACTAGGTTATTAAGATAAATATTAATTTATTCATCAGATTGATGAATGAAAATCACCCACCATTTACCGCGCAATCATTATTAATAGTTTGTTCTGGGTCGTTTAAAAACGATGCCATAACGGCTTCTACACATTTATCGTCGTATACTAAATTATGCGCTTTAAAGGGCCAAATTCGCAGGTGTTGGGTTTTGTTTCGCAGCGGCAGCTTTGCATGGAAATCGACAGCCCATATGGCTGGTGTAAATGGGTCGAGGTCGCCGGCAAGTATCAATATAGGTATAGTCAATTGACTGTGGTCGAAGTTTTTCATGTTTCTAATAGCGGGCCTTATATTCCAAATTTTACAAAGCTGACGGTCAAGAAGAATGGCAGGCAAGTCGTCCCAATAAGTCGACTTATACTTTTTCGCATTTTCGATAGCGAGTTCAAAATTCGAAAAAGGAATTTCTTCGTAACAAGCGTAACTTGAATATGCTCCTTCTGAAAACCAAGTATAGTTTTGAATGTCGATAGTCTCACTAATCAACTTACTCAGTGATGTATAATCGTTATTGAGGGCATCTTTAACCGTCTGCGGAAAGGCCAGAATAGCGTCACTATCATAGCTGCTATTGAATAGGGCGTACGCCACTAACTCAGGGGATATCTTTAATGTCTTTTGGCCAATAGTCCAGTTTTCATCATCATACTCAAGGTTTAGCGTGGGTGGATTTTGTTTTATTTCCGCCATAAAACGCTCAAATAACGTCACGGATGCTTGTCCGTTTTCAAGCCGACACGCTGGGTCCGCATCACATAATATAAACGGCTGAGTAAAAACTCTTGCGCTGTGTTCTGGCATATCAGCATATGAATCTACTTCAAATGGGTAGATGCTGTCGAGAATCAGCGAGGCAGTTTGCTGGGGGTATTGCTGAGCATAACGCAAAGCTATTCGCGTTCCGTGGGAAATTCCCAGCAAGTGCCACTTTTTAAACCCCAGTAATTCCCGCAAGGTATCAATATCTTTGATCGCATAATCGGTGTTATAAAAATTAGCATCCACACCCAACGACTTCTTTCTACTAGCGCAGCGAGTAAGTGTGTTGGTAAGCTTTTTATTATCAACTTTGTATGGGTGTGTGGTTAAGAACTCAATTTCCAGATCAGTTATCGCCGGGCAATCTAAGTTTGCCATAGACAAACCTGAGCCGCGCATTTCCATCAATATCAAAGGACGGCCATTTTGTAATGTGCTCATTTCAATGCCGGAATAATACATGGACGGGTCGCCATCAAACTCATCCATGATATATATCGAACTGCCTGGGCCTCCTCCACCGGTGATTATGACGGGATCGCCGGTAACTTCGCCTGCAGGCTGAAAAATTATAATAGGAATAGTCACGACGCGAGTATTACTTTTTGTTGATTGCAGATCACTCGGCTCTTCTTTAACAAATAGCGTTCCGCAGTCTGCATGATACTTATCAAACTCTTGCGTAAATGCACAGGAGCTTACTTCTACTCTTGGCAGTACCTGCTTTTTAGCTTTTATGCTTACAGGGTCATTTAATGGCGCAACTTTTTCAATGGGTTGTACCGCTGCAGGAACGTCATCGTCTTGTGCGTAAATACTGGCATGGAACCCTATCAGAAAAATAATACACAGAGTGATAACACCCTTGTTATGCTCGATAGAAAAGTTAGTGATAATAAGTATGTCTCCGTTTACTGCTGCACACGCGCTTTTGGGTAGTATGCCGAGATAACCTTTTACTTAATAGTTAAATTGAATTTATCTTATGTTTCCGAAATAAGGTGCAATATAGTCTGCTTCCTCCCTTTTAAATTAACAATACCGTAAGCACTACATTTACCTTATAATATCCCGTATAAGCTGGCCATCGGCCCCGGTTGCTCATCATAATGAAAATCTAAAAAGGAATTATCATGAAGAAATTTACATCCCTTGTACTTGTCTCAATATTGGTTTTCTCTGCTGGTTCACAGGCCGAAGAGAGTTGGTTGGATTCTTTAAAAAGCATGTTGGGTTTAGGTGATTCTGCTGAAGAAGCTGTCACTAAAGCAAGCGTTGCTGATGTCGCAGAGTTACCAAGTATGAATGGGATGATCACCGCTCTAACTGAAAATCTAAATGTCAGTTCAGAACAAGCCGAAGGTGGTTTGGGTTCTTTAATGAACTACGTTAAAAACAATGTTTCAAGTGAAAAATTCTCAGTGTTATCATCATCGCTCCCTGGTCTAGACCGAGTGTTATCGGCCGTTCCGATAATTACTGCTGATGAGGGCGGTATGTCGGGTTTGCTAAGCAAGGCAGCGCAATACAGTGATAAGCTAAAAGGCGTAAACGAATTAAAACAGCAGTTTGAAGCCTTAGGACTTTCTCCTGAAATGATCACCGATTTTGGAGAACAAGCGAAAGCTTACCTAGATACGCCTCAAGGTCAAGACGCTAAGAAGCTGCTGACCGACAGCTTATCAAGTTTAATTTAAGGGCTCATTGCGTTTGGTATTGAAATGAAATCCAATACCAACGCATTAAAAAATGCATTCATTGTCTAAATGCGTTTTTTTTATATCAGCTATTGAATTTAGTAATCTAAGTTGAGATGGTTCTAATTCTTGTAGACAAGCGAAACCAAAAAGATGATCACTGTAAATCAAAAAATTAGGTTAATTATTACTTGCGCTAGCTTGTTGTTTGTAGTGACTTTTGCGGGAGCCCAACAAGCTGCCAATGTTAAGCGCGCAAATAATACAGAGAATTCAGTTGATACACAAAGCGGTGTTAATAATAAAAGTCTTGTTAATACACAAAGCAATGATGCCGATATTGAAGCGCCTAGCAATGTCATTTTTTTGAGCCGGCATTTTGAAAAAGAGTCTACGGGCGCAGTAACGAAAACAAACAAGGATCCTGAGTTAACCTCTCAAGGAGAAGCGCGAGCGCGATTGCTGGCCAACTTTTTGGCGGATAAAAACGTCACTACCGTCTTTTCGACCAATTACAAAAGAACAATACAAACGGCAATGCCGACAGTACAACAAAATGGCTTGAGTGTTACGTTTTACAATCCACGAGAGTTGGCCGGTTTTGCGCTGCAGTTGCAGGCAATGTCGACAAAGGGGAAGGGTAACATCCTAGTCGTTGGCCACAGCAATACGACACCTCAATTGCTCACACTTTTAGGTGGACCCGACAAACCATTATCTGAAAATGATTATGGTGACTTATTTTCTTTAACCTTGGGTGGGGCTAGTCAATTAAAAACGCACTTGGTGGCTGATTCTTTTCAACATGTCATGATTGAGTAATGCTGCAGTGACGCTATCTGATTTTATAAATAGTTTTTTTGGTTCAAATTTGGTGGAAGTTAGCGCTGCAATATGTGGCTTTATTTGCATCTTTTTGTTGGTCAAAGGAAATATTTGGAATTTTGCCTTCGGTTTCGTGCAAGTTACCCTTTATGTGTGGGTCTTTTACCATGCAAAACTTTATTCTGATGCTGGTTTACACGTCGTTTATATGGTGTTACAGATATATGGCTGGTGGCATTGGTCAAAAAATTTAGCAAATGCAACCACCGTGAATGTAGTCAGCATGTCGCACAAGCATTTAGGCTTGTATGCGTTAGTTGCACTATTAAGTGCAGCCTTGCTAGGGACCCTAATGCGTTCATATACCGATGCTAATTTCGCCTACGCCGACGCCTTCACCACTTGCGCTAGTTTAGTTGCTTTTATACTAATGACACGCCGCTATGTCATTAATTGGCTGTTTTGGATTGTCGTTGATATTGTTGCAATAGGTGTCTATTTCCAAAAAGGCCTATACCCGACCGTAATTCTTTATATGTGCTTTTTAATTATGGCGATTATTGGGCTTTATGCATGGCGAAAACAGTATAAAGTCCAGTTGGCTACCTAGCTTCTCAGGTTGCGTGCAACGAGCTTGTGAATATACAAAAAATTAGCCTAATAATGATAAAAGTATAAGTGAAATTATAAGTGAACGAACCCCTAAATACCCAAACTGCAGAGTTAAAGATGGGTCAATATGTTAAGCAAACTGACCAACTCGCCATCGAGCAAGAAGGTGTTCAGCCAGATTCTCTTGAATTGAAACAGCATGAAGAAAAACAGGATGGTATTGAGAAAGTGGTGTTTATGGGCGCGCCATCCACAGGCAAATCGACCATTTGTAAGGCCGCAGCGAAGCAATTCAACTCAGTGCATGTCGATGAGTTTGGGCGCACTTATTGGGAGCAGAATCAAACGGAACGTCGCTTAACGCCGGAGCAGTTGCTGTATATTGCTGAGGAACATATTGCGATAGAAGAGCGCACCTCACCAAAAGCAAACAAGTACCTATTTGTGGATACTAATGCACTAACTACTTGGCATTTTGCATTAGATTATCATCAGTCAGCTTTGCCAGAGCTTTGTGCGTTAGCTGATAAAAGTAAAGCACGTTATCAGCATGTATTCCTATGCGCAGATGATATTCCTTTCGAGGACACTTGGGAGCGCTCAGGTACTGTCAAACATCGAGAGTTCCAGGTGTTTATTACCAAGGAGTTAAATAGGCGAGATATTCAGTACACATTGTTAATAGGTTCGGTGGAGCAACGATTAACTAAAATAGCAGAAACGCTTGCCTAAATAGTGTCACGAAGGGCGCGTGACCCCTATCTATTGAAAACTTCGGTGAGCAAACCCCTCCAACGTTCGCACGCCAAGCGCTGCGTTAGCTTAATAGCGAATATTTAAATAATATACAGCTGAAAATCCAAGTTGAAGCTCTATGGTCTGCATTATTCAATCACTGTATTTCCAACTAACTCCACATCTTTTGACACCAGTTTCTGATACCAGAAACTGGCAAACAAAATAAATACACCAATACCGATAAATAGCATGACCTTTTGCCATAACATCACATTTGCGGCATCTATTAATGCAAGCTTTGCGATACCCAATAAAATGAGACTGAAGCTATATCGTACAGTTATTGTTGTTCTACTTTTCAAAAATAAAATAGTCGCGCCGTGCACAGCCAGTAATGGGGCGATAGCGAGTGACATACTATAATCATTTAGTGCTAAACAACTCAACACATAGGTTATCAGCAGATAGCTATGCATACCTAGCTCAAACGTCTGATTGTTTGGTACTAATTTATCGGTCAACGGCAATCTGTTACGTTGTTTCAAAACAAAAAAACTGGCTAGAATAAACGCAGGTACTATCGTAAATAATATCGAGTTGGCTTTACTGAACGTGAACTCAGTCAATAGCGCGAGCCAAGCAACAATCGATACCGCGGCCAAATAGAACATATGCCATGATTTATTTTCAAGACACAATGCAAAACGGTAATGCATGCCAATGACACCAACGGAATAGATGCTGATAACTAACAACGGCAATAGCAAACTGTTGAAGTAAGACGCAAAGCTCATCGCAAACATTAAGCCCACAGTATTGATTGCCCAATGATTGATAAAGCCAAAGTTGATGTCGTTTACCGTTTTTTTATTGAGCAAAAAGGCGAGGGCAATAATCAATATATAACCGGTTAAGCCTGCTGCTGAGATGCCTAGTTGATTATCTATTAATAACCACAATGTGCTAAAAGTTAGCCCTATAAATAAGACTTTGCTTTCAAACAGTAACGGCTTTGCTTTGGTGAAATACGCCAATAGCACAGCAATGGCGGGTGATAGCCATAAGAACATAAGGATATCTTCATCAAAACGTCGGTAGGATGATGGCAGCCAACAAACGGGGAGTAGCAGGTAGAATAAAATTCTTACATGCTCTGCTATGTCGCTTAATGTGCTTTGTGGATTGAACTTCCTGTAAAATGCCGACCACAACCATAATTGCACGAAAGCCATGATTAAAGATGCTTTGGCGTAAGAAGGTAATAATGAAAAACGCATGGAATTTACGTCATAGCTGCCCATGGCCGCATAAGCTAAAGGGAAGAAGATGAGGATAACAGCAAAGACCTCTAAACTCGTTTTATTTACTTGCGCTGAATGCACTAGTTTTGCTCTAAACAATAGGGCAATTTGTACTGCTATTGCAGTCAAACCTGCCCACTCGCCCAACCAGAGATAAGCACAAGAGAGCGCAATAACGCTTAGCCAAACCGATTCCGCGAGCACTAAAAAGGGATATACACTAGTGTAGACATATTGGCTGTATTGAACTCGATTTGAGCTAACAAGTGCAGTAGAGCTGGGTGTTTCATTTGTATTAGAATATGTACTTGGCCTAATAAGCCGTTGCCATACAGATATAAGCACAAGGGATACGATCACAATAACCCAGCCATCTTGGCTTTGTAGCGCAGGTACTGGAAAGTAGGGAACAACAGCAAGTAGACAGTAACCGAATGCTACTGCGGCTAAGGCTTGACCTTGATGCACCAGAGTTGGAAGATTGTAGTGACGGCTCATGAATATTAAGAGTAAAGCTTCTATCGCCCATGCTATTCCCCAATAAGTAGCGTCGAGTAGACCGATAATGCTGAGTACCGCCCACGTTGCTGCTATCAATACCATTACCGCAATATGTTGGTGTTTGACTCGATAAAATAGCAGCGCTAGCAAGGTGCCGATAGCGGCATTGATGACTAATTGCATATTGATCCCGCTAGCGTTGTAACCTTCACCGAAACTTGCGTATTCGTTGCCTTGGAGTAATAACAGTAACGCACCGCCTACGACTGCGGCTTGTAATATAAGGTAACGTTTGGTGAGCGGCTTATGCTGAAACAGACTCGTACATAAATATGCAGAGAACAATAAGTAAAATGCGTTGATCATCCAAGCAGACATCAAAATAGTGTTACCTGCATCAATCCATCCTAATGCTAGAAATGTGAATGCAAAGGTTAACTCGGCGAGCCAATGACCAATAAATCTATAGGAAAGATATAAACTACTGGCGCTAACAAACAGTAATGCAAACACATAGTAAGTAGGCTCGATAATGGTGGAGCCTGTTAGTAACGGCATTATTGTAATACCCACGATACCAAATACTGCGATGACTTTGGTGTCCAGCCACAATGCTAGATAATGACAAGCTAACGCTGTTAATGCGTATAAAAGCAATACAGGTAAACCTGGAATGAGTTGGTAAACGCTTCCGACAAAATAGATGGTGCTAAAGCAAAGTAGTAATCCTAAGGCAACAATAGCACTCGCAAATTCGCTAAATTTTGTTTTCACTTTTAATACAATGCCGCCACCGATAACACTGATAGCTGTTACACTCATGAGCAACGATTTACTGCCAGCGCCAATTTCATCAATAAGCAATTGCATGAGGTAACCAAAGCCTGCCAATACAAGTCCAGCACCTGCAATGGTTAGAAAAAATATACCCAGCATGCCCCGCGCTTTATAGTTTTCATAAATTGCAGTGACGGGGGTCAACCATTCAAAAATAAGTGACGTCATTTGCGTGAAAAACACATCAACCATACCCGACTTGCGAGGCACAGAGTTTGTTTCTTGCTTTCTAGGATACTTAGCGAGCGGTTCTACATCAACTGAACTTGCCTGATTGTAGCGAACACGCTCACTTTTAGCGCTTGTGATATTGTGATTGCTAGCGACTTTATTTTCGGGAGTGCCCCGCTCTTTTGCAGCTTCAAATTCTATTTCTAGTGCGTCGATTTTTTGAGAGAGTAGCATCGTTTTTAACGTAAATTGATCGCTTACTACTGCTAACTCTTCCTTCAATAAATTAAGTTTTATGAGTTGCTCTTCCACTATAAGTCCCTTTTATGAGCGCTTTTTGTGCCGTTCTTTCGAACATCATTACAACGCGCTATTTATGGTTAACAAGCAAGTGTGTATATGTGCAGGAAATGATGCAATTGGTTAAACGACAACTAAAAATTACTGCTTCACCGCAAAGTTAACTTTATACTTTTTCTCAATTGAGTCTAGTGTGTGTTTAAAATTAAGAACAAATAGGTTGAAAGAAATGAAAAAAGTAACCTCATTAAATACCAGCTATAATTTTAATATCAGAGATACCATTACTGCAGTGACATATTAGAAGGCGAAACATCTCCTGTGAGTGAAAATGTGAATATCACAAAGAAAGATTGAGAACTTGAAAATTGCGGTCTGAAAAGATTGGCAGCAAGGGATACTGTAAATGAGACGCTCAAAAAATTTGGCAAGACTTTTTTGACGAGGCTGATAGGATGGTGGTTAAAAAGGATTAGATAGATGCAGCGTAAAGCTTTATTGGTAAACGTACTTGATTTTTTTAGATTAAATAACAGGCTCCAATACACCGCTGTTATGGCCTTGTTTTTAGTGCTAGTTTCAGTCGGTCCTTCCTACGCTAATAGCATTAACGAACCGTCACAGGGCTTTAATCCGGCAAATTCATTGCCCGTTGTGTTTCCATTCGCACCCAATAATACACCTTACAGTATGCTCGCCAGCTTAGGTTTCATTGAGCCCACATCTACTTTTATGTATGCGAGTGAGCATCCGGACCAATATGCCGCTTATTGGCGTGCAAACAATGCAGAGGCGACAGCCAAAGGCGTGGTAGTTTTTATTCACGGCGGCTGTTGGTTAAGTTCATTTGATATGTCGCATGCGTATGGTTTTGCTACCGGTTTGTCACAAGCTGGCTATCACGTATGGTCAATTGAGTATCGTCGAGCTGGAAATGGCGGTGAGTGGCCCGTTGCATTAGACGATATTGTGCTTGGATTACAAAAAATTGAAGTGCTAAGCGAATCTGATGTTAACCTTGAGCACATTAGCGTTGTCGGTCACAGCGCCGGTGGCCATTTAGCCGCGATGCTAGCGGTGCAATTGCAAGATGTGTTGCCTGCATCAGTCAAAAAAGCTGATGTCATTGGCTTAGCGGCGATTATCGATGTGGCTAAGTATGCGAGCGGCAGCAATGATTGTCAGACGGCGACGCCTAGCTTTATGGCTGGAATGCCCAATCAGCAGACATCGGCTTACTACTTGGCAACGCCCAGTAACTTTGAGGCTAGGGGCGAAACCTTAGGTCAATTTCAGCTGCTTCAAGGCAACGCCGATGTCATTGTTCCAGCATCACAGGCTCGCCATCATAGTGCGCAAACGATAACGCTTGATAGTGTTGGCCATTTTGATTGGATCCATCCTGGTAGCGATGCGTTTAAACAACTGTTAAAACAATTAGAAATTAACGCTACTAATTAAAAAAGTGACCAATTGGATAGACGTTAACGCGATTAATTAAAATCGCTATTAATTCAAAACATGTTGAATGAATAAGTAACTCAACAAATAAAATGGTAAATAGAATGTCTTCATCTACTACTCACCCGCAAAGTGAGCAAAAATCAATGAATCAACAGGTAACGGATGTGCTAACACTGAACTATTCATTCCCACCTGTTTCAGTTCCTAATGCTTTATCCGGTAAGTCAAATGAACTGCTCAAGTCACATGCTGAAGCATTGGATAAGCACGATCCAATAGCCCATCTAATAGCGCAGTTTGAAATACCGGCTAACATCATTTATTTAGATGGTAATTCGCTTGGGCCATTGCCAATTAATGCCAAAAAAGTGGCTGTTGATGTGGTTGAAAGACAGTGGGGCCAAGACTTAATTACCAGTTGGAATAAGCACGCGTGGATTGATTTGCCAACCACCGTGGGTGATAAAATTGCACCATTGATTGGTGCACAAAAAGGCGAGGTCATTTGTTGTGATTCAATTTCAGTTAACTTGTTTAAGGTTTTAGCTAGCGCACTTCATCTCAATACTCCTGAGCGCAATATTGTGCTGTCGCAACAAGATAATTTTCCTACTGATTTGTATATGGTTGAAGGTTTACAGCAGATGTTGGGGGGCGAACAATGCCGTTTGCTAACTTGTTATGCTGATGAATTAGAGACGGTGTTAAATGAAAAAGGACATGAAATATCAGTCTTGATGCTTACTCATGTTAATTTTCGTTCCGGTAAAATTCATGACATGAAAAAGCTGACAAATCTTGCCCATGAACATGGTGTGTTGGTGATTTGGGATTTAGCTCATAGTGCCGGTGCTGTGCCCGTTGAGCTCGATAATTGCCAAGTCGATTTTGCCGTTGGTTGCGGTTATAAATATCTAAACGGTGGACCTGGTGCTCCTGCATTTATTTATGCTGCCAAACGACATATACCCAAGTTAACTCAGCCTTTAACCGGTTGGATGGGGCATGCAAATCCATTCACATTCGATCCTAATTACGTGCCGGACGCTGGTATTAAGAAGTTTTTAAGTGGCACGCCTAGTGTTATTGCTATGGCAGTATTGAGTGCTGCGCTTGATCTTTTTGAGCAAGTCACTATGTCGCAAATTAGAGAAAAATCAATTGCCATGACGCATTTCTATCAACGTTTAATTGAGCAATCACAAACCCTGTCAGAGCTCGTTATGGCTTCGCCCGCAACGTCTGAGAATAGAGGGTCGCAACTGGCTTATAGGCATCCTCAGGCTTATGCTTTGTGTCAGGCATTAATATCTCATGGTGTTATTGCTGACTTTAGAGCACCTGATATTTTGCGCTTTGGGTTCTCACCTAGTTTTTTAAGTTTTGAGCAATTGTTTGATAGTGTCGAAAAGTTAAAAGCGATTATTGAAAGCGAGCAATATAAACTGCCTGAATTTAACCGTAAACAGGCGGTCACCTAAATTTAGTAATAAATAAGCCATGTTCTTCACAGGCATGTCCTTTTTTTTATAACAGGCATGTCCTTTTTATATGAGCATTGCATGGGGCAAGCATTGCATGAGTCAAACTAGTAAATCCTACGAAAAAATTTGGGTCACTATTGATCAGATCCCTAATGGCAAAGTGGCCTCTTATGGGCAAATTGCGGACTTAGCAGGTTTGCCAGGGAGAGCAAGGTTAGTCGGTAAAAGTTTGGGGTTTGTGCCTCAGGATCGCAATGTCGCTTGGTATAAAGTGCTGCGTTCAAGTGGTCAAATTGCCTTTCCCAAAGGCAGTGATCAAGCTCTTTTACAAACCGGTTTGTTGCAAGAGGATGGCGTGATGGTGCTGAATAACCGAGTCAAATTGGCTGATTTTCAGTGGCAACCAAACTTAGGTGAATTGTTGTTTGGCTTACAATATTAGTTTTTTTACATTATTTTTGAAAGAATTATAAACATGCTTAGGTCTTATATTCGAGTTTGCTAACTTGTGAGTTTAGCGTGTATGAACCGCTTTACAGCAAACTGATAAAACGAATTATTAGCGTTAACTGAATATGACATTTAGCTAACTAGAGTTAATAGCATTGCTTAAAAAGCAAAAACATACATTAAGGAACTATCCATGTTTTCCAAACTTTCAGGTTCAAAATTATTAACTGCTGCGGCATTAGTCATCGCATTCACTGTGTCTTCTTGTGGTTTAATTCCAAGCCAAGCTGAGTCGTCAATTAACTCGGTTAATGTTGACGAAAGTCGTCTTGCTATAAAGGGCTATGATCCAGTAGCCTATTTTACCGAAGCAAAACCTGTGCAAGGAAGCTCACAATTTACAGCTGAGCATTTGGGAGCGACTTATTACTTTAGTTCTGCGCAGCATCAATCGTTGTTTGAAGGTAATCCAAACAAATACGCACCACAATATGGTGGTTACTGCGCATTCGGTGTGTCTAAAGAATATAAATTTGATATCGATCCAGAGGCCTGGGCGGTAGTAGACGATAAGCTGTATTTAAATCTGAACAAAAAAGTACAAGCCCGCTGGGTGCCAAACAAAGACGAACTTATTGTAGATGCCGATGCAATATGGACTCAAATTGTTGACAAACCAGTCACAGAATTATAAATTTTTAGTAAGCCAAAGTAGTACGGTCAATAAAATAGTGAATTAAATTTATGATTGAATGAAATTTTATCTGCTATTTCACGGTTTATATATCCATCCTGTTAACGCAGGCAATTTTCAAGGCTAATTTTAAAGCTTTTTTTAATACCTAATTTAAACTATACAAGGATTCATCCATGAAAACTAATCTAGCAATCGCAGCAGCACTAGCTACCATTATGACAACAGGCGTTATTGACACTGCAGAAGCTGCAGATAAAGCAAAGAAAGAGAAGTGTTACGGTATTTCTGCTGCTGGTCAAAATGACTGCGCAAACTTAGCGGGTACACATAGCTGTGCAGGTCAATCAACAGCTGACAACGATATTGGCGAGTGGCGTTTAGTTCCCGGCGGCACTTGCACAGAACTTGGTGGTTTTGCGAAAAACGATGCTAAAAAAATGATGAAAGACATGCAAGCTAAGAAAAACGGTTAGTAGATAAATACGCCCCTTTTTGTGTATACATTTTGCTAAACTACCTGTTTAACTGATCATCATCTGATGTTGATTAGGTACCTAGGTGCTAAAAATGGCAGGTATGAATGAATAGCAAGTCACACACGAAGCCCAACAGCCTTATTGGCGTTGGGCTTCGTCATTCTCATTACTCCGAGGCTTTATCTGCTGAGACGCTAGAGAATGATGTACTGAACGCGCAAAACGAGAGTGGCACAAAGCACAATATAGATTTTGTTGAAGTGCATGCCGAAAATTTCTTTGCTGCAGGCGGAGCCAGTCGCGCTTTAATTCAAGATATTGCGCAAGCCTATCCATTGAGTCTACATGGCACGTCTTTAGGATTGGGTTCTACCTTGTCAGTGCCAGTTGATATCTTGCAGCAATTTGCCAAGTTGGTAAAAAGCACTGAACCGATATTAGTCTCTGAACACCTTTGCTTTAATCGTGCAGAAGTTAACGGCGTTGTATTGCATAGCGGTGACTTACTCCCTATTCCTTATAATACCGATTCATTGCAAACGATAGTTGCCAATATTCACCAGGTTCAAGAAAGTATTCAACGGCCGCTGTTGATTGAAAACCTGTCAGCCTATATCACTCCAAGTCAGTTAGTAGCGCTCACTAAAGACGATATGACCGAGTTTGAATTTTTGGCGAGCATGTGCGAAGCAGCAGGATGCGGAATATTACTCGACTTAAATAACCTTATTATTAACGAACTGAATC
>JBLIKA010000067.1:0-19279 GCA_047637355.1 Glaciecola sp.
CAGAGCAAGACTTACATGCAGAAGTTAACATTATTGACGGACGTGCTTACAAGCGCTTAGTGCTCGGCGGCAGTGTAGCGTCGGGTGAAACATTTACCGACGGATGGTGGACAACACCAAGCTTAACCAACGTTATCCGCATATTTGCGCGTAATTTAAGTACCTTGGATGAATGGGAAAACAAATTCAAATGGGTCACCATGCCCGTATTGAAAATTCAACATTTCTTGCGCCGCAATTCTCGTGACCAGGCGAAGAAAAATATTTCTGCCCATTACGATTTGGGTAATAAGTTGTACGAGAAGTTCTTAGACCCATCAATGATGTACTCATCGGCAATATACCCAACACCGGAAGCGACCTTAGCCGAAGCTCAAGAGAATAAACTCCGCTCGATTTGTGACAAACTGCAACTCGCCGCAAATGACCATTTGGTTGAAATTGGCACTGGCTGGGGCGGATTAGCTATTTATGCAGCTAAGAATTATGGCTGTAAAGTAACCACAACCACCATTTCCGATGAGCAATATGCATTTGCTCAGGAATGGGTTACTAAAGAAGGCCTTGATGACAAAATCACGTTATTGAAAAAAGACTACCGTTTGCTAGAGGGCAAATTTGATAAATTGGTTTCTATCGAAATGATTGAAGCTGTTGGCAAAGCGTATTTAGCTAGCTTCTTTGAGAAATGCTCGTCGCTATTAAAACCAAATGGACTCATGTTGCTCCAATCAATTACAATCGACGACCGTCGTTATGACAGTTATTCAAATAGTGTGGATTTCATTCAAAAGCATATATTCCCAGGCGGCTTTTTGCCCTCTCAGTTCGCTATCAATAAATTTTTAAAGACCTGTACCGACATGAATATACGGGACTTACATGACATTGGTCTGGATTATGCGAAAACATTGCATGACTGGCATGTTGCCTTTGACAACAATAAAGAAGCACTCAAGGAAGATGGATATGACGAACGTTTCGCTCGCATGTGGCAATATTATCTAAATTACTGCGAAGGTGGTTTTTTAGAACGAGCGATCAGTACAGTTCAACTTGTTATTAGTAAGCCACATTATCGTGCTGAATTAGACCGGTCTTAGTTAGTATTAAGAGCCTTACTAATGTCATCTTAAATAAAAAGAAAAGCCCTATGCACTGTTAAATGTTTAGGGCTTTTTTATATGTCGACTTTCGTCATATTTTGATATTAGCAAACTAAACTGTGTCACTAAATTAACATTCTAAAAAAGCCTAAGGTTCAAGTACTGATATAGGATCTGAGTACTTCGGCTTACCTTGCATAATCGATATTTCAACACGTCTATTTCTGCTGCGTGATTCAGGTGTGTCGTCTTCTTCCATAGGCTGAGTCGATGCTTTACCCACTATTTTCATTCTAGTTTCATCGAATCCACGTGCCTTGCGTAATTCTTCAGCTACGGCAACCGCTCTTTGTGCCGACAAATCCCAATTAGAACGATATAACTCATTCGAAATTTGTACATTGTCGCTGTGCCCTGTGACTTCAATTTCACCCGGCATATCCACTAGAAGCTCACCTATGTCGCGAATAACTGGTTTAAACTGCGGTTGTAAAAATGCAGAGCCAGCAGAGAAAGACCCCGTTTCTCGTATTCGAATAACAATTTGTTGTCCTAAATTTTCAACATCTACCGCACCGTCTTTGATTTCTTTTTGCAGTAAATCTTCTATTTTCTTGGTGTTTTTCTCGCTTTGCGCTTTGCTAGCAGCCGCCGCCGCAGACGCCGCAGTTTGACTTGCGGTTTGAGCTGACTGCCCGCCTCTAAACGTACCACGTTGTTTTTGTCTGCCACCCGCATCGTCTTCTTCACCGTCTTGAAAGTTCAACATCGGTTTAGTAATTTCTTGAGTTATTTGCTGTACTGTATCAATAGGCGTGGGGTCTGGTTTACCCGGTCGAAACTCCATTGCAATGACACTGGTCCCTTTAGGAATATCTTTTAACTCAATTTTATTCTGAACACCAAATGCAAACTTCATTGAACCGGCTATTTGTTTAAATTTTTTCACGTCCATTTCAGAAAACGAAAGCAGTAATACGAAAAAGCACATTAGCAAACACATTAAGTCAGCAAACGTTCCCATCCATTGAGGTAGACCTTCGGGCGGACATTTTGGGCATTCGTCGTCCTCCACTATTCTGTTTCCTCATTATTGCGTCTACCTTCAGCAAGATAGCCTTTTAAAACCCCTTCAATCACACGCGGGTTTTGTCCATCCGCAATGCCCAAGATACCATCCAGAATAAGCCGTTGATTCAACTTCTCTTCAGCTGCTCGCACGCTTAATTTAAAAGCAATAGGCAAACATATAATATTAGCTAAAAAAGCCCCATATAATGTTGTTAAGAGTGCAACCGCCATTGCAGGACCAATTGATTTCGGGTCATCCATGTTGGATAGCATAGCAACTAAACCAATCAAGGTACCAATCATACCCATCGCTGGCGCAATCCCACCTAACGATTTAAAAATTTCAGCACCAGCATCATGACGCTCACTCGTATTAATAATATCCTTGCCCATAGTTGTTCTGACGACCTCAACATCGTGACCATCAACTAGCATGTCGACGCCTTTTTGCATAAAGGCATTGTCAATGACCGCTTCTTCCAACGCTAGAAATCCGCCCTTGCGAGCAGCATCAGCCATTTCAACCACTTTTTCGATTAATTCTTCAGGTTTTTGAATTTTGAACATAAAGGCTTTAGCTGCAACTTTGCCCGCACCTAAAAACTGCCCAAGTGGATATTGCGAGAGAACAACAAATACTGAACCACCAAATACAATAAATATTGAAGGTACGTTGAAAAAGATCCCTAAATCGCCGCCCATGACCATTGCCATTAAGACAAAGCATATGGCTCCAATCATACCGATGAGGGTTGCTAAATCCACGTGTCACTCCTATTAAAAATGCTGTTTAGAAATTTACTAACGTTATTGGTAAGCAGTCTACCTGTAAAGCTCAAATTCGCGGTATCGGTCTCAATACCTTTGTATCTTGGACTAATGACAGCCTGCAAAAGTGTTAACGGCATCAATACTGAAAGCTTTACTGATATAGCAATATTTTTACTCATATTTGGGCAAATTAATTGACCTTGAATCGCCCCTCAGTTATGGTTCTGCGTAAGTATTTACAAACAAAATTGAAGTTAATGACAGAGCAAAAAACATCATTTGAAGCTGCTATGCAAGAGCTAGAAGAAATTGTCGTCGAAATGGAAAAAGGAGATATTCCTTTAGAGGACTCACTGAAGAAGTTTGAACGCGGTATTCAATTAGCAAGGCAAAGCCAACAGCAGTTAAAAGCCGCTGAGCAAAAAGTACAGATACTAATGCAATCAAACGGCGACGAGACACTTGCTGATTTCGAAAGTGATGAGTTTTAGTAATTATGTCTTTATCGGCCATTCAACAAGCCTTACAGATTCGTATCGACCGCAAGCTAGAGCGCTTTATTGAGCAACAAACACAAGCGGCAGATGAGCTTATCGGAGCAATGAAATACAGTGTTTTGGGCGGTGGCAAGCGCATACGTCCATTATTGCTATCTATCGTAGGCACTATGTTGGGCGCGGATGAAGACGACCTTGATGTTGCTAGTATGTCTGTTGAGTGTATTCATGCCTACTCCTTGATTCATGACGACTTACCCGCGATGGACAATGATGCATTGCGCCGAGGAAAACCAACAAGTCATATACAGTATGGCGAGGCAACAGCAATTTTAGCCGGTGACGCACTGCAAACTCTCGCCTTTGAAATTATTTTAAACCATCCACTATCTGAGCAAAATGGCCTAAAGCGCATTGACATGGCAAAGGTAATTGCCATGTCGTCTGGTGTCAACGGCATGTGCGCTGGCCAGAGCATTGATTTAACTGCTACTGGTAATGAAATATCGCTGGAGCAACTAACTCAACTTCATCAGTTAAAAACGGGCGCATTGTTAAGCGCCTGTGTTTCGTTAGCGACTATACTTGCGCCGCAAATATCAGATGAACACAGTCAATTATTACAAAAATACGCAAGTAGAATTGGTCTTGCGTTTCAAGTACAAGACGATATTTTAGACGTAGTATCAGACAGTGAAACCTTAGGTAAACCTCAGGGTTCAGATACAGAATTAGATAAAAATACATTTGTGTCACATCTCGGTTTAGAGGGGTCACAAATATTTTTACGAAAATTGCACAATGAAGCGCTGCAAACAATTACATATTTACCTTACAATACAGAGCAATTAAAAGCGTTTACGGACTTTTTGGTTTCGCGAAGATATTAGTATTAGAAACCTATTATTTGATAAAAAAGCGCAAAGTACATGCCTAAGTAAACGAATTACGAACAGAAAAAGACACCTTCGTCACTCATCAACAATGCTATAATCGCGTGAGCACGCGATATCACTGATAGAAGATAAAATAAATAATGACGTTAAACCTAGCTGATTATCCAAATTTAGCGAAAGCAAACATACCAGAAGAGTTGCGTAAATTACCCAAAGACTCTTTGACTAAAATTGCAGACGAATTGCGACGCTACCTGCTTGATAGCGTTAGTTTAAGCAGTGGCCACTTTGCATCCGGTTTGGGTACTGTAGAATTAACTGTTGCACTTCATTATGTTTACAACACCCCATTCGACCGCGTAGTTTGGGACGTTGGCCATCAAGCTTACCCACACAAAATTTTAACTGGTCGACGTGACAGAATGACGACCATTCGTCAAAAAGGCGGATTACACCCCTTTCCTTGGCCTCCTGAAAGTGAATACGATACATTTGCCGTTGGCCATTCTTCAACGTCAATCAGTGCCGCATTAGGTATGGCTATTGCCGCTGAACAAGAAGACAGAGGACGCAAAGTTGTTGCCGTTATTGGTGATGGGGCGATGACTGCAGGTATCGCGTTTGAAGCATTAAACCACGCTGGTGATATAGGCAAGGACATGGTGGTTATCTTAAACGATAACGAAATGTCGATATCCGAAAACGTAGGTGCATTAAATAGTCATCTGGCGCGCCTCTTAACTGGTAATTTTTTCAATAGCATCAGAGATGGTGGAAAGAAAATCCTAAGTACTGTGCCCCCAATCAAAGACTTTGCAAGCAGAGCTGAAGAACATATTAAAGGCATGATTGTACCCGGAACTATTTTTGAAGAGTTAGGTTTCAATTACTTTGGTCCGATTGATGGCCATGATATACATGCAATTGTCGACACACTGGCCAATATACGCAAAATGTCAGGACCGAAAATTTTGCATGTCGTTACCAAAAAAGGAAAAGGCTATGAACTAGCTGAGCAAGACCCTATTAAGTGGCATGCAGTTCCGAAGTTTAATCACTTAGAACACAAGTTACCAAAGACGGTGCCTAGTTCTCCAAACTTTTCTGCTATATTCGGTAAGTGGTTGTGCGACATGGCACAAGTAGACACTAATTTAATGGCGATCACGCCCGCAATGCGCGAAGGCTCAGGTATGGTTGAGTTTTCTCAGCGTTTCCCAAAGCAATACTTTGATGTTGCGATTGCCGAACAGCATGCAGTGACACTTGCAGCAGGAATGGCACGAGAGGGTAAAAATGTCATCGTCGCTATTTACTCTACCTTTTTACAACGAGCATATGATCAGTTAATCCATGATGTTGCTATTCAAGAATTACCTGTCTTGTTTGCTATCGATCGCGCTGGGCTTGTCGGTGCAGATGGTCCAACCCATCAAGGTGCGTTTGATATAAGTTTTCTTCGCTGCATTCCAAACATGATCATAATGACACCTTCAGATGAAGTTGAATGTCGTAACATGTTATATACCGGCCACCAAGCAAATAAGCCAGCCGCGGTAAGATATCCACGAGGATCGGGAACCGGCATTGATGCCACAGGCGATATGCAATTACTAGAAATAGGTAAAGCAAAGACGGTAAGAAAAGGTAAAAAAGTTGCAATCCTCAACTTCGGTACGTTAATGCCTTATGCGACTGACGCCGCAAATCAGCTGGACGCAACGTTAATTGATATGCGTTTTGTGAAACCGCTAGATGAGGCAGCGTTAGTTGAAGCTGCTAAACAGCACGAACTACTAATAACACTAGAAGATGGCGCTATCGCTGGCGGTGCTGGCGGTGCTGTTGCCGAAGCGTTATTTAAACATAAGCTTACACCGAACTTAGTCCAGTTAGGTTTGCCAGACAAATTTATTATGCAGGGAACTCAGCAAGAAATGTATGCTGAATTAGGCTTGGATACTAGAGGTATTTTGGCAGCAGTCGCGGCGAATAACTAATTTACGTTTGTGCGATATAATAATATCGTTCTTTGCTCTGTAAAAATTGTACAAAATCATTTTATGTCACACCTATAAATGCAGCTATAGGATATCCGATAAGAAATAAAATATCCCGTGTAAACAAGCGCATGCAATTGCGCCTGCTACAATATCGTCTATCATAATTCCAAAACCACCGTGTACACGTCTGTCAAATACACTAATTGGCCACGGTTTTAGAATATCAAAAAAACGAAATAGTAAAAATCCCAGCAATAATGAAAGTGGATTGAGAGGAATTGCAATAAAAGTTACCATCATACCTGCGACTTCGTCCCATACAATCGAGCCATGATCGTGCATTTTCAGATCACGAGCTGTTTTTCCACAAAGATAGATACCCACTAAAAAGCTAACAACAGTAATAATGATAAAGACTTCTAGGCTGGCAAAGCTCATCGCAAACAGAATAGGAAGTGCTGCCAGTGAGCCAAATGTACCCGGCATCATTGGCACTAAGCCAGAACCAAAACCCAAAGCCAAAAAGTGCACCGGATTTTTCATGCTAACTCGTTGACGTAAGGTTTTATCCATTAGGAAAAGTGCTCAAAACCGAATTTTTTAGATTCAAACTCGAACGGTTTTTCGTTAAGTCGAAGATCGATCTTGCCAGTTGCGCCGGTAATTTGTCCGATGCAAGTCACTCGAATATCGTAACTTGCCAATGCCGTTTCAATATGGACTCTTTGTTCCTCAGGCACAGTGAACAGTAATTCATAGTCGTCACCCGCAGTGGCTGCATAGGTAATGGCCTCTATTACGTTTTCAATATTAGCGCTAATAGCTTCTGAAATAGGCAACTTATCAAGGTGCACTAAAGCACCTACATGAGAGCGCAAAATAACTTGTTTTAAATCTTGTATAAGCCCGTCAGATATATCGATACTTGATGTCGCTATGCGTCTAAGGGTCGTGCCAGCGAGAACTCTAGGTGTTGGAAAACAATGCCTATTTTTCAAATACGATGCATGCTCTGGATTACTTACTTTGATTTTATTTTTGAGCAGATCTAGGCCAACACCGGCATCGCCTAATGAACCGGTGACTAACAACCAGTCGCCGGGATTAGCACCACTGCGTGTTATCTGATTATTTTCAGGTATGAAACCTTGTGCGGTAATAGTAATACTCAGAGGGCCTTGAACAGTGTCACCACCAATCAATTGAAATGAAAAGTAGTGGCTAAGACTGTGAATTTTCTCCGAAAAGGCTTTGACCCAATTCTCGTCGATACTCGGCAACGAGAGCGATAAGCTAATCCAAGCCGGTTCTGCTCCCATTGCAGCAAGGTCACTTAGATTGACTGCAATTGCTTTATGGGCTATCGATTCAGCAGCCGTGCCAGGAAGAAAATGAACACCTTCAACAAGTGTATCTGTCGTTGTAACAACGCATTGGCCCACAGGAACTTTGGTTACCGCTGCATCATCTCCAATGCCTAGCAATACATCTTTACGAACATGGCCACCTTTGGCAAAATATTTACCAATCAAATCAAACTCTTTCACTGCATTAACTTCTTTCGTCTTTTCGAAGTGTTTTAACGGCTTTATCTAACACACCATTGACAAACTTATGACTCTCTTCCGCGCCAAATGTTTTGGCTAACTCAATTGACTCATTAATAACAACCTTATAAGGAGTATCAAAACGTTCAACTAATTCAAGCGTCGCTATGCGCAGGATCGCCTTCTCAACCGGGTCAAGCTCTTCAGGCAAACGACCTAAATAGGGCTTAATTGCGTTGTCTAACTCTTGTGTTCTTTGTGCGACTCCGCGCAACAGAGCTTGAAAGTATTCCATATCCACTTTTTGCATATTATTGGTGGTAGCAATACTGAGTTCTATTTGCTCTATAGGGTTGCCACTCATTTGCCACCCATACAAACCTTGAACTGCTAGCTCCCTAGCTTTGCGTCGTGCAGCAGGTTTCACTTAGTTCGCCTCTTCAATAGCACTAATAACGTTAACCATTTCCAGGGCGCATAATGCAGCCTCAGAACCTTTGTTACCGGCTTTAGTACCTGATCGCTCAATGGCCTGTTCAATACTTTCCGTAGTAATAACGCCAAATGCGATAGGGATACCCGCTTCTAAGGCAACTTTCGCCAACCCTGCATTACATTCACCAGCAACGAATTCAAAGTGTGGAGTACCACCACGGATGACTGCACCTAGTGCAATAATCGCATCATATTTATTTTTTTCAGCAAGCTTTTTAGCAACTATTGGTAACTCATAGGCGCCAGGCACTCTAACCACTGTAACGTCATCAGTGTTAACTTCGCCGTAGCGTTCTAGTGTATCTAATGCACCATCCAGCAAACTCTCGACTACAAAACCGTTAAAGCGAGCTACAACAATGGCAAATTTCTTACCAGTCGCTCGAATATTACCTTCAATTTCTATCATGTTGCTCTCCAAAAAAATCGGCGCGAAGTGTACCATAAATCACGCAAAGATTAATTGTTATAAGGGTTTATTTTTTGTCGTAAATGTATTCGACCACTTCAAGACCAAATCCAGACAATGCAGAATATTTAATTGGCTTGCTCAATAAACGCATCTGTTTAATACCAAGGCTTGCTAGTATTTGCGAGCCGATGCCGACCGTACGGGATGAGCCTTCCCATGCCTTACCTTGAGCAACTTCGTCGTTATCTTCAGCTTGAAACTGTTTAACTTGCGAAACGATGTCTTCTTTTTTACCCAATAGGACTAGCACGCCACCCTCATTATTAATGCGTTGCATTGATTCAGATAAGGGCATTGAACGGTTAATCGCTCTCGTGGAGCAGAGTAGATCACTCAAGGTATTGTGCAAATGCACTCGCACTAAGGTCGGTTTACCCTCAACAATTTCGCCCTTTTTAAGTGCAAAATGAATTTGTTCATCAATCACATCTTTAAATGTAATAAGTTCAAAATCGCCATAAACAGTGGGCAAATTGCACGTCGCTACTTGCTCAATAGTTGTTTCATTTAAATTTCTATATTCGATAAGATCAGCAATTGTACCAACCTTTAAGTTATGTTTTTTAGCAAATATTTCAAGCTCAGGGCGTCTTGCCATGGTGCCGTCATCATTAAGTATTTCAACGATAACGGAAGCGGGTTCACAACCCGCCATTCTAGCTAAATCAACGCCGGCTTCAGTATGACCGGCCCTATTAAGCACACCGCCTTCTTTAGCAATCAAGGGAAATATATGGCCAGGTTGTACGATGTCTTTCGCAATAGCATCTGAGCTGACTGCTGCAAGAATAGTTCTTGCTCTGTCGGCGGCAGAGATGCCAGTTGTCACACCTTGGGCAGCTTCAATAGACACAGTAAAATTGGTAGAAAACTGGGCATTATTATTATCTACCATCAAAGGTAGCTTCAACAGCTTGCAACGCTCGGCAGTCATAGGTAAACACACTAATCCGCGTGCGTGGGTGACCATAAAGTTAATAGCCTCTGGCGTAACATGCTCAGCTGCCATAATCAGATCACCTTCGTTTTCTCGATCCTCATCGTCCATCAAAATAACCATTTTGCCTAATTTGATGTCTTCGATAATTTCCTGTGTTGTATTCAACGCCATTACATTTCTCTTCGTTTTTTATAAATATTCTGAAACCATGCTTTCTTGATTTCGCTCTCTCTCTTTGCTGTTAGACTAAAATATGAGCTTAGTGCAAGTGAGTCTATTTCAAGTAGCCATGTTCAGCTAAAAAGGCCATACTAATATCTTGTTTTTCTTCTTGTGCCGCTTTATCGCCTAACATTAATCTTTCTAAATACCGTGCGATAAGGTCAACTTCTAAATTAACTTTAGTACCTGTTGTGTAGCTTCCAATGACGGTTTCTTCTAAGGTATGAGGTATTAACCACAACATAAAGGCGGCACCTTTAACTTCATTTACAGTTAAACTTACTCCGTCTACAGTAATTGAACCTTTGTGAGCGATGTACTTAGCCAATTCATCCGGCGCTTTGACCCAAACTTCAACATACCGCTCGTGGTCAGTAACAGACAGAACTTCGCCCACACCATCGACATGACCACTGACAATGTGTCCACCGAAACGGGTGTCGGCACGCATTGCTTTTTCAAGATTCACTTCACTACCATTCGTATAGTTAGCAAAGCCTGTGTATTTTATAGTTTCAGACGAGACATCGACGCTATAATAGTGTGCGCCAAAATCGACAACCGTTAAACAAACGCCATTAGTGGAGATACTATCGCCTAAAGCGACGTCGCTCATATCGAGCTTGCCTGTTTCTACAGTTAGGCGAATATCATCTCCATGATTGACCAATGACTTAATCGTTCCCTTGGCTTCTATAATCCCAGTAAACATTTAACGACGCTCCCAATACTGTTGAATTGTTGTTAGCTTTTAATTGATAAGCGAAGTTTTAGATCGTTACCAACCTGAGTGACTTCCTCAAACTCTGTTTTTATTGCGTTTTGTAAACTTGTTAGTTGACCAATATTCGCCGCACCTCTGGCGTCACTACCAAGCAACATAGGAGCTTGATAGACAATCAGCTCATTTACTAAATTCGCATTTAAAAGTGCGCCAGACAGCGCAGCACCTGTTTCAGTCCATACGCGGTTAATCTGCTTTGCAGCTAAAGTGCGCATTATAACCTGTAAATCTAAATATTGGCGAGGTTGTGATGATTCATTTAGTATTGAATCTGCCAATGATACTTGAATTTGTTCTATGCTTTTTGCAGTTAGTTGTGGGTTATGTAGTGCATTAAACACAATCACTTGATGCTCATCTTTAAAAATTTGATAGTTATTGTGCAGTCTATTTTGACCATCAATAATCACACGCAGGGGCTGAGAGGCTCGTTTTTTGAAAAGCGAACATTCAAGTTCAGGCAACTCTTCAGTACGCACGTTCAATTTTGGATTGTCGGCTATAACGGTATCAGCACCGCTTAAAATAGCACAACTAAGTGCTCGTTCGATCTGCACATTAGCACGCGATTCGGGCCCGGTAATCCATTTACTCTCGCCGTTTTGCAATGCCGTTTTACCATCTAGGCTAGTCGCTAGCTTGACTATCACCCAAGGTAAATTATGTGCCATACGAAAATTGAATGCGGTGTTTAATTTCTGTGCTTCAGCGTCCATTAGCCCAACATCAACTTTGATACCCGCATCTTGTAAAAGCGCAATGCCTTTATGCCTAACTTCGGGATTTTTATCAATACTCGCAATCACTACTCGTGCTACTTGAGCGTCAATTAGTGCTTTTGCGCAAGGAGGAGTTCTACCTGTATGACTGCAGGGCTCAAGAGTCACATAAACAGTTGCACCCATAGTGACAGGCATTGCATGATGCCCAACTTGGTCAGGCGCGACATGTTGATGAGGTGTACAACCGGCGTCTATAAGCGCATTTACTTCAGCATGTCCTTGACCCGCTTGTTGATGATAGCCTTGGCCGATTAAGTTACCGCTAGCATCAATAATAACGCAGCCGACGTTCGGATTAGGTGTTGTAGAAAAGCGCCCATTGCACGCCAATTTCAATGCCATCGCCATCCAATGTGCATCCGTTTTAGTGAACGTGGACATTAATCACCTAGCTTGGCAATTTCTTCACCAAACTCGCGAATATCCTCAAATGAACGGTATACCGATGCAAAACGAACATACGCCACTTTGTCTAATTCTTTAAGTTCATCCATTATAAGGCTGCCAAGAAGCTCGCTTTTAATTTCTCGCTCTCCAGTTGCCCGTAATGATGACTTGATGCGCACAATACAATTTTCAACTTTTTCAGTGCTAACAGGGCGTTTTTCGAGCGCTCTTTGCAGCCCAGCTCTAAGCTTGTCCTCATTGAAAGGTTCGCGTCTATCGTCACGCTTAACTACACGAGGCATCACCAGCTCAGCAATTTCGAAAGTGGTATATCGTTCACGGCACTCTAGGCATTCTCGACGTCTGCGCACTTGAGCACCGTCGGCAACGAGCCTTGAATCAATAACTTTAGTTTCTTGTGCAGAACAAAATGGACAAAACATGAGCAAACGCTCCAAAAATAAGCAAGGCCATACATATAATGTATGGCCTGCAATGTAGCTTGTGTTAAAAAATGCGTTAACTAGCGATGCACTGACTAACCATAAACAGGGAAGCGTTCACATAACTCAACAACTTCGCTTTTGACTCTTTCTATTACACTTTGGTCTTCAATATTATCTAGTACATCACACATCCAAGTCGCGACTTGGCTTGCTTGTGCTTCTTGAAAACCACGTCTTGTGATCGCTGGCGAACCAATACGTAAACCGCTGGTGACGAAAGGTGATCTTGGATCGTTGGGTACAGAGTTTTTATTTACCGTGATATTAGCACTTCCCAAGGCAGCATCAGCTGCTTTACCGGTAATGTCTTTATCAATTAAATCTAACAAGAATAAATGATTATCAGTGCCGTTTGACACAATCTTATAGCCTCGTTCTTGCATCACCGCCACCATAGCTTTAGCATTTTTAAGCACTTGCTGCTGGTAAGTTTTAAATGCAGGTTCTAGCGCTTCTTTAAAGGCAACCGCTTTAGCAGCAATCACGTGACACAAAGGCCCGCCTTGGTTACCTGGAAATACTGAACTATTGAACTTTTTATATAGAGCTTCATCGCCGCAAGCTGACAAAATCAAACCACCGCGTGGGCCTGCTAATGTTTTATGTGTCGTTGTAGTCACAACGTGCGCATGTGGCAGCGGGCTAGGATATACACCTGCCGCAACTAGACCAGCGACGTGAGCCATATCCACTAGTAAGTAAGCGCCAACTTTATCCGCAATTTCGCGAAAACGAGCCCAATCAACAATACCCGAATAAGCAGAAAAACCACCAATAATTAACTTAGGTTTATGCTCGACTGCAAGTGCTTCAACTTGCTCATAATCGATAATGCCAGTGACTGGATGTAAACCATACTGAACCGCATTATACGTTTTACCCGAAAAGTTAACATGAGAACCATGTGTAAGGTGACCACCATCAGCCAAGCTCATTCCCAATACAGTGTCATTGGCATTGATTAGAGCCATGAACACAGCTGTGTTCGCTTGTGAACCAGAGTGCGGTTGTACGTTTGCATAATCACAATCGAACAACTGTTTTGCTCTTTCTATCGCCAACTCTTCTGCAATATCGACAAATTCACAACCGCCGTAATAACGCTTACCAGGATAACCTTCCGCATATTTATTAGTCAACTGTGAGCCTTGAGCTTCCATTACTCGAGGACTGCAATAGTTTTCAGACGCGATAAGCTCGATATGATGTTCTTGACGTTGATTTTCTTGATTTATCGCAGCTGCCAATTCTGGATCGAATTCTGCGATATTCATCTTACTTGATAACATGTAGATCTCCTGCTGAGCTTGTTTTGCGTGCACATTTCAATTCGTCTTAATTCTTCGATAACAATACAAACAAATCGTCTTTTGTATTAATTCTACCTATGATGCGAAGAGGATCATAATAATATGAATGTTCGCCTAAATTTCAGAGTGATATTTTAAGCATTTTCAGGCGCTTGTATAGCGCTTTATTGGAATTAAATATAAGCAACTGTAATGCTTACTTATGCAGCGCTTCTAAGCTTTTGACACGAGCAACTAATTTGTCTATCTGGCGGAGCCTAACGGTGTTTTTTTGCCATTCTCTGTTTAGTTGTACGGGCATACCTGACGAGTATACTCCGGGCTGCGTAATTGATTTAGTGACCATACTAAAACCAGTTATTTGTACTTTGTCACAGATATCAATATGGCCATTCACAACACAAGTCCCTGCAATCACCACATATTTACCGATATTTGAGCTACCCGCTATGCCAGTTCCTCCACATATACATGAGTGATCACCAACAGTCACGTTGTGTGCGATTTGCACCAAATTATCAATAATGACATCGTTGCCAATAATCGTGTTATCCAGTGCACCTCGGTCAACACAAGTGTTAGCGCCTATTTCACAATCATCACCGACCACAACAGTGCCGGTTTGCGGAATTTTTACCCACACTCCTTTATCGTTGGCGTAACCAAAACCATCAGAACCGACAACAGTTCCGCTGTGAATTGACACTCTATTACCTAAAACGACGCGATGATAAATAGTGACATTTGCGCGTAAATTTACGTCATCGCCGATTTGCGCGTCTTCTCCAACCACGGTATTAGCGCCGATAATCGCATTTTTACCAATTTTAACGTTTCTTTCAATAATAACACCAGAAGCAATGCTCGCGTTTTCGCCGATATTTGCGCTTGAATGAATCCGCGCAAACTCAGAAATACCTGTTTCAGGCGTTGGCGTTGAATCTAATAATTGAGCAGCTTTAGCAAAGCCAACGTAGGGGTCTGGATGAATAATTTTATTGGTTAAACAAAACTCAGCATCAGCCTCTTTTAGAATAACAGCCGTTGCTTTCGTATTTGACATTGCATTCTTGTATTTTGAACTAGTTAAGAATGACATCTGCCCACTTCTAGCGCCTTCTAAGGTGCCCATGCTAGTAATAATGGCGTTTGCATCGCCTTGTAACTCACCGCCGATATGTTGTGCGAGTTCTTGCAAAGAGTAAGACGCTGGCATACGACTCCTTATGTTATTAAAGTTCTGTTATTACAGCTTTATTATGTTTTATTAATGATATCACAGATATTAGCTAGTACTTAATTGCCAAAGTCCTTACAATTCAAGCATACCAATTCAGCTAAACAGATTCTGTTTAATATACTTGCGCGTTAAAACGTATTTATGCCCTGAATTAATACAACATATCAATATAAAGGTTAAAATAGAGAACTATGGCTCAATATGTGTACAGCATGAATCGAGTGGGGAAAATTGTCCCACCTAATCGTCAAATCCTGAAAAATATTTCCCTCAGCTTCTTTCCTGGTGCCAAGATTGGTGTTTTAGGTTTGAATGGTTCAGGTAAGTCGACTTTACTTCGTATCATGGCAGGCATTGACACTGATATTGAAGGTGAAGCCATTCCACAAACAGGTCTGAAAATTGGCTACTTACCACAAGAACCTCAATTAGATGAAAGCAAAGATGTTAGAGGAAATGTTGAAGAAGCGGTGGCTGATGTTGCTCATGCCCTTTCGCGACTTGACGAAATATATGCAGCTTACGCAGAACCAGACGCCGACTTTGATGCGCTAGCACAAGAACAAGGTGAAATGGAAGCCATTATTCAAACCAAAGATGGGCACAATTTAGAGAATGCATTGGAACGCGCAGCCAACGCATTACGTTTACCACCTTGGGATGCTGATGTCAGTACGCTTTCCGGTGGTGAAAGGCGCCGTGTTGCTCTGTGCCGATTATTGTTAGAAAAACCGGAAATGTTATTACTCGACGAACCAACCAACCATTTGGATGCGGAATCAGTAGCGTGGCTAGAACGTTTCCTGCATGACTATGAAGGCACTGTTGTTGCCATTACCCACGATAGATATTTCCTTGATAACGTCGCTGGTTGGATATTAGAGCTTGACCGTGGCCAAGGTATTCCATGGGAAGGCAATTACTCAAGCTGGTTAGAACAAAAAGATGCTCGATTGGCGCAAGAAGAACGAACGGAAAGTGCGCGTCAGCGATCTATAAAGCAAGAACTCGAGTGGGTACGAAGCAATCCCAAAGGTCGTCAAGCGAAGAGTAAATCAAGAATGTCACGCTTTGAGGAGCTTAACTCAGGCGATTACCAAAAACGCAATGAGACAAATGAATTATTCATTCCACCGGGTGAGCGTTTAGGTGACAAAGTAATTGAAGTGACTAACTTGAGAAAATCATATGGTGATCGCCTATTAATTGATGACCTGAGTTTTAAAGTGCCAAAAGGGGCTATTGTTGGCATTATTGGACCTAACGGCGCCGGTAAATCAACCCTTTTTAGAATGCTGACAGGTCAAGAACAACCTGATTCAGGGAAAATAGACATCGGCGAAACGGTTCAATTAGCTAGTGTTGATCAGTTTAGGGATCATATGGATGGCGACAAAACCGTTTATCAAGAGCTCTCCGATGGCCAAGATATTGTTCGTATTGGCAACTTTGAGCTTAATAGTCGCGCGTATTGCAGTCGGTTTAACTTTAAAGGGTCCGATCAGCAGAAATTTGTAAAAGACTTGTCGGGTGGTGAGCGAAACCGTGTTCATTTAGCTAAGCTTTTAAAGGCAGGCGGTAATACATTGCTACTGGATGAGCCAACTAACGACCTTGATGTTGAAACCTTGCGCGCATTAGAGAATGCAATATTGGAATTTCCTGGTTGCGTGATGGTTATATCGCATGACAGATGGTTTTTGGACAGAGTGGCTACTCACATTATGGATTATCGAGATGAAGGGAAAATTAACTTCTACGAAGGTAACTACAATGAGTATGAGACTTGGATAAAAGAAACTTACGGGCATGACGTTGTTGAGCCACATCGTTTAAAATATAAAAAAATCAGTTAGGCTTTGCATTATTTAGCTAGCACCTGATAGTAGAAAGATAATCATAAAGAGCTGCATTTTGATGCTGGCTCTTTTTTTTATCCCGCTAATAGGACATTTACTGCAACGTAAAATGAAGATAATTTGCCAATGCATCAGTTTGTTCAAGCGGCAGCATATGCCCGGCATCAACAATAACTTCTTTGAGCAATGAACCTGCACTTGCAGTAATACCGTTAATGTCAGATACGGTGGCAATATTATCCTGCTCACCGATCACAAAATGAGTTTTAAACGTTTGTTTACTTAACTTTTTAATCAGGTCCTTTCTGTTCACTGTTGCGTTCGTTTGTGCCAATAACACTGCTGGCCCTAGATCATCAGCCATGTCTTTTATCATTCCAGTAATAACGCTATTTGCTTGATTGTTACTGTGCAACATAAATTCAATATGTGACTGCGTCATCCCCTTGTATTGTTTGTTTTTAATTGCACCCAATAAAACCCTACGCTGCTGTAAGTCTTCATTTTGTAACGCCCTCCCTGTACTGGATAATAAGGTTAATGACGCCACTTTTTCTGGATTAGCCAACGCAATAAGTGCTGCAACATACCCCCCCATAGAAAAGCCCACTAAGTGCACCTTTGATGGAAAATAGGCCAGCCGGTCGGTGCTCAATGCCAGCATTTGTTGCAAATCTTCAGCCCATTGCAGCGGCACAAAAGCCTTGTTCTCTAACGAGTTACCGTTTGAATTGAGTGCCTGCCACAGAGGTATAAAAATGCGTTCATCGCACAACGTTCCAGGAAAAAATACAACAGGAGTCTTAATTGAATGAGTCATTTATAATTTCCTATATACTTAAATAGCTTCTAACGCTTCGACAAGACGACTTACTGGTACTATTTCAATACCTGGTATTTTATGCTTCGGCATATTTGCCTTAGGCACAATGGCTCGTTTAAAGCCGTGCTTGGCGGCTTCTGTTATACGGTCAATACCATTAGGTACAGGCCTAATTTCACCTGACAAGCCAACTTCGCCAAAAACAATCAGCTCTTTTGACAATGTATAATTACGAAAACTAGAAACCATTGCCAACAAAACCGCTAAATCGGCGCCGGTTTCCGTAATTTTAATGCCGCCCACTACATTTACAAACACATCTTGATCGTTCATTTGCACATTACCATGGCGATGCATCACCGCCAGCAACATAGCTAACCTATTTTGGTCAACACCTACCGCAACTCGTCTTGGATTCGATAGTTGTGAATAGTCCACCAGCGCCTGTATCTCAACAAGTAGCGGACGGGTTCCTTCCCAAATAGTCATAACAATACTGCCCGGAGAGGCTTCTTCTTCGCGATTTAAGAAAATAGCCGAGGGATTAGACACTTCTTTCATGCCCTTTTCGGTCATCCCAAACACGCCGAGTTCGTTAACTGCGCCAAACCTGTTTTTAGTCCCACGCAAAGTACGAAAACGGCTATCACTTTCACCTTCTAACATTATTGAGCAATCAATACAGTGTTCCAACACTTTGGGGCCAGCCAAACTGCCATCCTTCGTCACATGTCCGACTAAAAACATGGCGATATGATGCTGTTTTGCAAACCGTGTCAACGCAGCCGCGCTTTCTCTTACTTGTGAAACTCCACCCGGTGCTGACTGAATATCACTCATATGCATCACTTGTATCGAGTCAATAACCATAATTGTTGGTTTATGCTGGAGCGCCAATTGGCAAATAGTGTCTATATTTGTTTCAGCTAACAATTTGAGCTTATCATCAGGTAGTTGTAGTCTCTTAGCACGCATTGCCACCTGCTGCAGTGATTCTTCACCCGTCACATATAAAGTGGACTTAGTTTTAGCTAACAAACACATAACTTGCAGTAGCAAGGTACTTTTACCCGCGCCTGGAGAACCGCCAATCAGTATCGCTGAACCCGGCACAATGCCGCCACCAAGCACACGATCAAGTTCTTTAAAGCCAGATGTAAAGCGCGGTAACGCGGCTAAATCAATTTCATTAAGAACTTCCACTTTTGCCGCCGTAATTCCAGAAAAGCCATTGCGACTTGCAGGAACACTTTTTGTTGGCGAATTTTCAATTACAATTTCAGTGAGTGTGTTCCATTCACGACAATCATTGCATTGCCCTTGCCAGCGCGGATGGTCTGAGCCGCAGTCGTTACAAACAAAAGCCGTTTTTCTTTTAGCCATAATTAATTAAAGTTCTCAATATAGGGGTCATTTGACATTTCGTGCTATCGTTGAAGAATAACGAAATTCGTGACAAAAATCCTTTTAGAAATGAATTTTTTGCCGATAAGTGAATTAATTGATGTTATTGAAACGTGCAAAAGAGATAGTATCTCTTCTATTAATAAAAACGCGTCATAAAAACG
>JBLIKA010000068.1:0-19139 GCA_047637355.1 Glaciecola sp.
ATAAATTTCTATTCATTTGATATTTTACCAACTGGTAATCTACTGATTCGTCTTTCAATCTCATTAATTACTTCTAAATATTCTGCACTTCCTACATCAGAATATTTTTTTCGAAATTGCGACTTATTCATTCCTTCATCAAAACCATCAATGCTGGGAAAAAATAAAGTCTCATTTGCTTCAAATGACATAACATTTTGAATTTGCTCTGCTGTTCTTGAGTCAACTGCTAAAGTCGCAAAATTAGCCCCCGCCATATCTGCAGTTAGATCAATAAAGCTATAACCTGAACCGCCTTTACCTCTATCCATAAGCTCTTTAAACTCACCGACAGCAACACTAATACCTTGCTCTGATAATAGTTTAATTGCAGCCGAAAATATAAAGTGCAAACTCAGATCCTGTCTATTAGCCAAAACTGGTTTTTTTCGCACTGTCGGAATTGGATCGACTACAAAGGACAAATCACCAAAAAGTGTTGAAAACCTCCGATGCCCAGCATAGATAGCTAAAGCCATTATAGCGGCTTCATTTTCTAAGGTTGCTGAATTTGAATTTCCTTGCGGATCTTCAGCACTCATTGTCTTCGCTTCCAGCATGACTTTGTGCAAATAGTAGCTAAGAGATGTGTCTTTATTTTGCATCGCTAAATCATTCGACAAAGGGAGGCTATCTAGAAGTCTTAAATAGTGCGCTGTTTTTATTCCCAACAACCGTCTTTCATTGTCATCACCTGACGTCTTAATATTCTTTAACTCTATGAGCAAAGAATCCAAAGGATTCAGACTAATAATAATTTGATTGGGTGATATATCTATCTTTTCTATTTGCTGGATAGCTTTCGTCGCTACTTCACTATTTGTATAAGAATTCGCTAATGATTCAATCCAACTTAATGCCCATTGCCCCGGAACAGTAATAGCACCAACTGAAACACTCTCAACATTCAAATAATTGGCTTCTTTAACTTTGATTGATACATTGACATAAGAAGAGAAAAAGTAAGCTGGAAGCTCATATGAAACCAGCATTTCAGCTTGATCTTCAGATAATTTAATATCGCTATTTAAGTTTGGTAAAGCCCGCTGAGTAAAGCCTAATAAACTTTCGGCTTGTGAATATGAAATATCTATTTGTTGCCCTTGATACCGATTTCTCAAACTGCTTCGCAATTGACTAATTAACTCTGAAACATTTTCAGCATTTTCAACTTGCTGATGCGCATCTTTTGCAACCATCGGTGACAAATCAACTAACAAAATCACAGAAAGACAAAATGAGCTAATCAGAACAACGGATGCAACTGTGATGAATCGTTTCATTACTAATCCAAATATTTTAAAACAACAGTACTAATCAATTACTGCCAAGTTACCCTTGTTTTCCAACCATGCTTTGCGATCAGGAGAACGCTTTTTAGATAGAAGCATATCCATCAACTCAAGCATTTCCTCTGCATCGTGACTAGTTAATTGCACCAATCTGCGAGTATTTGGATCCATAGTAGTTTCTCTAAGTTGCAAAGGATTCATTTCACCCAGCCCTTTGAATCTTTGCACATTCACTTTTCCTCGTTTTTTCTCTGCTTCAATTCTGTCCAAAATTCCCTGTCTCTCGCTTTCATCTAGGGCATAATAAACTTCTTTACCAATATCGATTCTAAATAATGGCGGCATAGCAACATAAACGTGCCCCTGGTCAACCAACGTTCTGAAGTGTTTTACAAATAATGCACAGAGCAATGTTGCAATATGCAATCCATCAGAGTCGGCATCGGCCAGAATACAAATTTTACCGTAGCGTAATCCTGATAAATCCTCAGAATCAGGATCAATGCCTAACGCAACAGAGATATCGTGTATTTCTTGCGATGCTAATACTTGAGATGAATCGACTTCCCAACTGTTTAATATTTTACCTCTCAATGGCATTATAGCTTGGAATTCTCTGTCGCGTGCTTGTTTGGCGGAACCGCCTGCAGAATCACCCTCAACCAAGAACAGCTCTGAATAATTAATATCTTGAGATGAACAGTCCGTTAACTTCCCCGGTAAAGCAGGACCTTGAGTAACTTTCTTCCTTGCAACTTTTTTACTTTGACGCAAACGTCGCTGTGCATTATTTATACACATGTCAGCAAGCAGTTCTGCGACATCTGTATGTTGATTTAACCACAAACTAAACGAGTCTTTGACAACCCCAGAAACGAAAGCAGAAGCTTGACGAGAAGAGAGTCGCTCTTTCGTTTGCCCCGCAAATTGTGGATCGTGCATTTTTGTTGAAAGTATATAACTACAACGATCCCAAATATCGTCAGCCGTAATTTTAACGCCTCTAGGGAGCAAGTTACGAAACTCACAAAATTCACGCATTGAATCTAAAAGCCCTTGCCTAAGACCATTTACGTGCGTTCCACCTTGTGCTGTAGGAATCAGATTCACATAACTTTCTGTGACCATTTCACCACCTTCTGGTAGCCACATTACAGCCCAATCTGCAGCCTCTCCGTTACCTGCGAATTGCCCAATAAAAGGGCTGTCATTCGGTAACGTAATGTAATCTTTTACAGATTGATAGAGGTAATCTCTCAACCCGTCTTCATAATACCATTCCGTCGTTTCCTTCGAAATTTTATCGTCAAAACGAATTTTTAAGCCTGGGCAAAGCACGGCCTTTGCGCGTAAAACATGTAATAGCTTTGACACTGAAAACTTTGAAGAGTCAAAATACTTAGGATCCGGCCAAAAATGAACACTAGTTCCCGTATTACGTTTACCGCAAGTATCAACAATTGAAAGTTCCTTGACCTTATCGCCATTTTCAAACGTCATCTGATAAACGTTACCATCGCGACGAATAGTGACCAGAACTCTCGTTGATAAAGCGTTTACAACCGATATACCCACACCGTGCAAACCGCCTGAATATTCATAATTTTTATTAGAAAATTTGGCTCCCGAATGTAATTTCGTCATGATTAATTCAACACCTGAAATTTTTTCTTCAGGATGAATATCTACAGGCATACCTCGGCCATCATCGACAACTTCTAGGGACTGGTCTTCATGCAGTATTACTTTGATAGAGGAAGCATGACCTCCGAGAGCTTCATCAACGCTGTTATCGATAACTTCTTGACTTAAATGATTTGGGCGGGTTGTATCCGTGTACATTCCGGGTCTGCGTTTAACCGGATCCAAGCCATTTAAGACTTCAATAGCATCAGAATTATATTGTGTTGACATAGTCTCTTGCTTACGTTTTTATTTTATTTATTGAGTAGGATATTAGCAAGGCTAAAGCTCTGGAGCAATGAAGGTTTTAGCTAATTTCATTAGCCTTAAAAACAGCCAATAAAGACACACCTGTTTTAAGTCTAAAAATAAACGTTGGAAATTCAAATATAAATCTTATCATTAAAAAATTCTGACCTATTGATGTAACAAAAATCTAATAATGTCGCTTAGATATTTTTCTAATCCAACAAATGAATGATTACCCCCTTCTTCAACAATACAACGGTCGCTGCCATATTTCATCTCGGCTAAATGATAATCTAAGGTTTCGTCTTCTTTTTGCAGATAAACTAGATAACTAGGGTCACCTTTCTTAGTTATTTTGTGTAATTTGAGTAGCTGAGCAACGCTATTTTTATCGATAGTAAACACCTCATCTGTGTAATGATTTGTGTGTTCCCCAAAATAGTCTTTTAGAAGCTTGAACGGCTCAATTGCGGGATTAACCAAAACCGCCTTGCCTCCATAGGTTTCAACAAAATAAGTAGACAAAAACCCGCCCATTGAACTTCCAATAAGTCTAAGAGCATTATTAGGTGTGTCTTTGTTGCAGCCTTTATTAGACAAAATAGTACTTATTAGCTGTTCAACCACCTCTACAGCTTTTGCAGGAACGCCCGGCAATGTTGGGACATGAAGCTTTATATTTGGGTAGTTGCGAGTAACATATTCCGCCACTAGCCGTGCTTTATCGGATTTAGGTGAACTAAGAAATCCGTGTAAATAAATAACGTGGTCCATTTTACTTCCATAATATTTCTAGCTTATTGTAATTTGCATTTTTCTTTGCTCTAAGCAGAAATGCAGCCACTCAGCTAAAAAAACATTAACCATTTGCTTTTCGTTTCGCAAATGCATGTTTAAGTTAGGGTATTCATAGCTTGGCTGTAACTTGGAAACCTTCTGACAACTTAAAACTTCTGCGACCTTAGCATCGTGATACAACCTTATTTCCATCGAAGGTCTTAAAAAGCTTGGAGTATTGTCTGCCATCTGCGACATCATTATCGTACTTGTATATCTTGCTGAATCCAAAATTTTTATCTTATATTTCAGTTCATCATTAATTTTAAATTCATAACTAAGGTTCTCTGAATCGCAGTCAGGAAGAAGCTTAAGAGCACACGCGTAGTTATTCTCACAAGTTGCAAGAATACTGGGTAAATGCGGTACATACTTCTTTCTCAAGAGTTATTCCTTAAACTTAGTCATATTAATATTTCGGCTGATGTTTTAAATAAATGAAAATTTAAACCATTCTAATTGTAAACTGCTCGCGAGGATAACAAACAGGTGTGTCCTAGTTCCAACTTTTTAGTAGTTTTTGCTTATTTAAGAAAAACCACTGTAGAGCAATAATTGCCGCTGCGTTATCAACTTTCCCGTTATCCAACCATTGCCTTGCATCTGATTCTTTCACCCTATGAACCATAATATCTTCTGACTCTGTCTCCAATCCATGCACTCCTCTCGCTAGGGTTGCATCCGTCTTCGCCATATAAATATGCAGGCGCTCAGTCGTTCCACCGGGACTCGATAAATAAGTCAGCACTTTCTGCAAGCCGGTAAGACTTATGCCAGCTTCTTCCTGAGATTCGCGGTGACACACTTCACCCGGGTCCTCATTAGGTTCAATCATTCCCGCGATGACTTCAAACAACCAAGGTGTCTCACTCGTTGCCATTGCGCCTAATCGGAACTGTTCGATTAGTACAAACTCCTTCGTATTTGGATCATAAGGTAAGACTGCGACCGCATGTCCGCGTTCAAACATTTCACGAGATAAAATCCGACTCCAACTACCATTAAATAACTTATGTTGAACTTGAACTCGTTTCATTTCGAAAAAACCTTTAAAAACCGTATCCTCAGCCAGTATCTTTACATCAGCATTACCATACTGTAATTGTTTCATTCTGATCCTCTTTGGTACTTTTTAACTAAAGTAAACGATGCGGTCCTGAACTTCAGCATAAAAATAACATTCTGTTACACTTAGTGGGTATATGTAACAACCATTCGTTATGTTTAAAGACATGAATGTCTTACACTTAATGTAATTGAAAAGCTCAATGTAAAAAATACTATTTTTAAGGTCATTTTATGAAGAAAACGCTACTTTCACTATTTATCGGTTGCACTCTTACTGCATCGGTATTAGCAGACGACTTATCTCAAGTTTATCAACTTGCACTACAAAATGATCCTGTTATTAACCGAGCAAAGGCTGATAAAGAACTCGCATACAGTGGAATAGCATTGAGCAGAGCTAACCTGCTTCCTCAGCTTTCGGGTGCAATTTCTTACTCACTAAACTCTGGTGACCAAGTTTTCACAACCGCAAACGGCTTTGGTACAATCGATTCTGAATCTGACACACTCAGCATGGGTTTGGATTTACGCATGTCTATTTACGACCATGCCAACTGGGTAGGTATGGACAGAGCGGAAAAAGTAGCACAACAAGGTGATGCCAATCTAGCTTCAGCTTTACAATTACTCATCGTTCGGGTCACCAATGCATATCTTGCGGTACTAAGAGAGCAAGACAGTGTCGAATTCGTAAAAGCTGAATTGCGAGCTATTGAACGTCAACTAGAGCAAACTAAGCAGCGATTTGAGGTCGGTTTAACGGCTATTACAGACGTTCATGAGGCTCAAGCTAACTTCGATAATACGGTCGCACGCCAAATCCGAGCTGAAAATCAGTTAGAGTTACGATTAGAGGAGTTACGCGAAATTACGGGTAAGTACCATAAAGATATTTCTGTTTTAGATACAAGCTTATTCTCTGCGACACAGCCAGCACCGGAAAATGTAGACGATTGGTTAAAATTAGCAGAAGACTCTAATTTTGATTTATTAATACAGCGATTCGCAAAAGATATTGCAATGGAAGATATTGCATCTGCAAAGGCTGGCCATTACCCAACGTTAGATCTATCTGCTTCCCTTAGCAGAGTTGACCGCACTACGGAAATTCAAGGTTCCGCTTCGAATGAATTTCCAACGCTGAATAGTCAATCGTTAGGTTTAAGCTTGAGCATACCAATCTACCAAGGTGGTCGCGTGAGTACAAGCACTGACCAAGCGCGCAGTCGTTACGTGATAGCTAGTGAAAATCTAGAACTTGTCTACCGTCAAACCGTGCGTTCAGTAAGAAGTTCTTACAACGACGTGAAAGCAGCAGTCTCTACAATTCGTGCCTTAGAGCAATCAGTAGTATCTGCAGATAGTGCATTAAAAGCGACCGAAGCTGGTTTTGATGTAGGAACAAGAACAATTGTAGATGTATTAAATAGTACAAGAAACTTGTTTGATGCGAGACGCAACTTAGCAGACGCTCGTTATAGTTTCATTTCAGCAATAATAAATCTCAAACGTGCAGCAGGCACACTTACTGAAGATGATTTATTAGCTGTAAACCGTGTCATGAAGCCTAAAAAACACGCCATGTAAAACTAAGCGACGCGGTAAATAACATTAAAAAAAAGCGGTAGTCTAATTTAAGACTCCCGCTTTTTTATTATTGTTTCTACCCACTAGGTTTGTTTACACATGACAATTCGTTTTTAGCCTGAATACAAATCACCTATCCGTTCAATCAGTAACTAAAGTTAGTTAAGCTTTGCTTCCTTTGGCGAAGTGACTACTTTTTATCCCTATCAATCAATATTTGAATCTGTCCTCTGATATCTTTAATCTGATCTTGCAGTTCATTCATTGAGGGCTCTGACTTCAGACGTTCTTTATGCATTTCCTCATCCATTACGCCAACTACAATGCCGATCACCATATTCAAGAAAGCGAACGCAGTAAAAAATATGAACGTCATATAGTATATCCAACTCATTGGATATACTTCCATCGTTTCATACTGAATGTCGGTCCAATCTTCAAAGGTCATAACTCTGAACAAGGTTAGCATTGAAATCGCAATATTCCCCCATAGAACAGAATTAATATCTTGAAACAGGAAGCTACCAACAGCAGCGTAAATATAAAAAATAATAAACATTAACAAGACAACATAACCCAACCGAGGCAATGCTTGTAATAACGAATTAATAAGTATTCTTAGTTCTGGAATAATTGAAATCATACGCAATACGCGAAAGATTCTGATCAGTCTTGCAAGTAAAGCCATTTCAGATTCATTGATTGGAATTAGACTAATGATAACTACCATTGTGTCAAAAATATTCCAACCAGATTTAAAGAAATCCTTTTTATTTTCCTCAGATAAAAATCTAATTGTTATTTCAACTAAGAAAAATAAAGTTATAAATACATCAAGATAACTAGTGACTAGTAACGACGTTTCTGACAAGTCATATGTTTTTGCCCCAATCTCTAATGCAGAAATAATAATGACAGTAATAACAAAAAATTCGAAAAACCTGTTTTGTTTAAAATTAAACAGGGCTCTGCGGATGGATTCGAACATAAAAGTGAAACCCACTTAATAGGTAGTTAGTCGAGGCACTGCAGGATGCAGTACCTGGTTGTTAATATTAAAGGCCGTATTGCGTTTTTAATTCCGCTAACCTTGCGTTTGACTGTGGCAACAAAAACGTGCGGGATTCGAGGTCACGTTCTGCAATTATCTTACTGCCGTTAATTAACAAAGTTTCGATGTAATTTAAGAATATCTCTTCATTCTGTACATCTTCATTCATAACTCTATTATAAGCTTCTAATGCTTCTTCCGGTTTATTTTGACGAACCAATATCTGAGCATAGGTATCGACAGTTGCTACGTGATTTGGCTCTAAATCAAAGGCGCGTTTTGCAAACCCATAGGCATCACTTAGGTTATTTTCCTCCATCAACAAGTAAGCTAAGTTATTTAGAACCACAAAGTTGTTTTGATTTAACTCCAAAGCAGCCTTATATTTAGCAATTGCAGATGTCTTATCTTTACCCATCTCTTTTTCTGCTAACATCATAAGTGCAGTGAGTTCTTTGGGCTTGCTAGCAGAATATGTTGCTAATAACTCATAGGATTTGTCAGTTTGCTCTGTTAGGTCGTACGCCAACACAAGCACCTGTAAATTCTTCGAATTTTGGTTTGCGTTAAACGCAGCTTCAGCGTCGTCAACTGCACCAACAGCGTTTTTGTCTGTCAGCTTAACTCGCGCCATAACACCGCGGACAAAAGGTAATTGCTGCACTTCTTTAGTAAATCCACCGATGACTGACCTAGCACTTTCACTATCACCCGTCATTACGTGAAAGTAGCTTTGCAAAACTTCGATTTGGATATCATCTCTAGCCTTTAAATAGCGCTTAGTTAGTGCTAAGCCATCGCCGTATTTATTCTGGCTATCCAATAAAAGCAATTGTCCGAGTGCAGCTTCACGGTTATTTGGCGCCAATTCAATCCAGGTTTCGTAATGAGCTTCAGCTTCACTTATTTGACCAGATTGTAGTAGAGAGAATCCCTTACTAGGCCAAAATGCATTAGGTGCATTTTTATCAGCAGGAATAGTGTTTAACAATTCTAAGGCCTTATCAAAACTAGACTCGCTAGCATGCATCCTGGCGGCTAAAATAACGAGATTGATATTTTCCGGAGTCTTCTTTAATTGCGTTAATGTTGGCTCTAACCCCTCGCTTACCTTCCCTCGCTGCTGGTTTAGTGCAAAGTATGCAGTCAATGAAGGTAAATAATCCGGCGATAACCCAATAATCTTTTTTAGCTTTATGGTAGCCGCATCTAACTTTTTATTGCGTATATCTAAGCCAATTAATGCCATATTTACTTTGTTGTCGTTTGGCGCTAATGCTGATGCACTTAAAAATTCAGCTTCGGCTTTGAGCAAATCATTTTTTCTAAGGGCTACTTCACCGGCCAACAGGAATCCTTGCGGATCACTACTTGCTTCTTTCTTCCACTCATCCGACAAAGCCTGTGCTTTTTCGAGTTGGTTAGTCGCAAGATAAGCCGTCGCCAAGGTCGTTTTTGCGGTTACCGATTCAGGTGATTTTGCTACCGCATTCTCCAAATCCAGTACACCATCAATGTTATTGAGACTCAGTTTTAATACACCTAATCGAGTTAAATCATCAGCGGTTTCACTGATATTTTCGACTCGTTCAACCAAAGCTTTGGCTTTTTTGGCTTCACCTGACTGCAGTAATTCATAACCTGCCGATGAAAATAATGTCGCATCAGCAGCCGTTAGGCTATCTAATCGTTTTAATACTTCTGATGCTTCTGTTGTCATTCCTGTTTGCAGTTGGCTTGCCGCTAAAATACGCAGTCCTGCGTGATTATCAGGTAAGGATCCCGCGATCATTGATAAATGCGAAACTGCAGTTTCAAAGTCACCTTGCTGAAAAGCGCTATAGCCTGCTACCAACCTAACAATTGGATCGTTGCTGCCGTTGCTAATTGCAACTTCAGAAAACTTCTGGGCATTTGCAAAATCTTTGTCTGCTGCCCGAATGACCCCTTTTAATTGATTCAATAGCGCATTCTGGTTATTGATATTTAACAGACGATCAACATGCACTTCAGCTTCCTCTGTCCTGTTTTGCTCAACTAACATGTTCGCCAGTACAAATCGTGTTTCAATATCATCTGGCACTGCTGTCACATACTGGGCATAAACGTCGGCGGCTTCTGTCATTTGTCGATTTAATAGGTAGAGGCGAGCTGCAACGCTCAAGACATCTTTATTAAGCGGAGCTTGCTTGCGCAATTCAATTGCTTTTGCTAATGCCTCATCATTATTTTGTGCTAACACTAAATCAAGGACACCAGCTAAGCCTTTATAAACGGAGTTTGTATCCAATTGTATTAACTCTTTAATTAACACCGAAGCTTCATCTGTTTTATTGAGTTGAATTAGCGATTGTGCCTTGTAGTAACCTACTTCGGCTTTTTCTACAGAAGTTAGCTCCGCCATGTCATGTTCAATTTGCTCAAGCGCCGTATTTGCCCCGGTGCGTTGATAAGCTCGTGCGAGAAGAGGTATTATCTTTGCAGGTGAATAACCTAGTTCCATTGCCCGATTGAGCTCTTTTTCTGCGGCTTGATAGTTGTTTTGTCCTAAGTACAAATTACCTAATTCAAAACGTGCCTCAGCCTGTTTAGGATCCACTTGAATTGCATTTTTAAGTTCCACGATAGCTGATTTTTGGTCACCATTCACAACAAAATCTTTGGCAGCAGAAATATGCTGCTCGCTAGTTTTCTTTTGGCAACCGCTCAAACCGATGAGTGTCGTTAGCAAAAGTAATGCAATCGATATTCTCTTAACCGCTGTCATCTTTGGGAAAATGCGCTTGCTTTGCTTGCGATTATGATTGGTACTTTTCATTCTGCTGTCCACTTTTTATGCTACTCCCTTGTATTTTAAACTATTTTTGAAATAAAAAACGAGCCTCATTTCAATTAATTACTAACTAACTCAGGTGGTTACGAACTAACCCACAGAAATGATGGTAAGTCATCACTAATTCTTATATAATTCTTTTTTTAGAAGGCTATCACAACCCTTCAGCAATGCCCCCTTTCAGTCACTCAGGATACCCGATGACCGACACTGTCGATGTTACATTTAAAGATTTAAATCTTCCAGCGCATTTATTACAAGCGCTAGAAAAAGTAGGCTATGAAAAGCCATCTCCAATACAAGCCAAGAGTATTCCACTTTTACTCGATGGTCGAGACCTTTTGGGCCAAGCCCAAACTGGTACTGGTAAAACGGCTGCATTTGCGCTCCCAATGCTAGCCAATATTGACCCAGATGATAACACTACACAACTTTTGGTATTAGCGCCAACGCGCGAACTAGCTATTCAAGTTGCTGAGGCGTTTCAGGTCTATGCCAGCTTTTCGAAAAAAATTCGAGTACTCCCAGTATATGGTGGTCAGTCTTATGATAATCAGATACGCCAACTTAAGCGCGGCGTGCAAGTTGTTGTAGGTACTCCAGGTCGTATTATCGATCATATAAAGCGTAAAACACTGAAGTTAGACAAACTTAGATTTTTGGTTCTAGATGAAGCCGATGAGATGCTAAGAATGGGCTTCATAGACGACGTTGAACTTATTTTAAGTCACGCACCTGCAGAACGCCAAACAGCGTTATTTTCTGCAACAATGCCTGACGCGATTAAGAAAATAACGAAACGTTATTTGAAAAATCCAGAACATATTAAGATTGAATCAACAGTTTCATCAGCAAGTATGATCAAGCAACGCTACTGCCAAGTGGCTGGCCATCACAAATTAGAAGCGCTCACACGTATCATGGAAGTCGAAGAATTCGACGGAATGATTATCTTTGTGCGTACGAAAACTGCTACGGTTGAACTAGCTGAAAAATTGATGGCTCGTGGATACGACGTTGAACCCCTAAACGGTGATATTCCGCAAAATTCGCGTGAACGAACGGTTGAGAAATTGAAACGTGGTGACATTGATATTTTAGTCGCGACTGATGTTGTTGCTCGTGGTCTTGACGTTGAACGCGTCAGCCATGTTATCAACTACGATATTCCATACGATACAGAGTCTTATGTTCACCGCATAGGTAGAACAGGACGCGCTGGAAGAACTGGTGATGCGATATTATTTATCTCTCATCGTGAAAAGCGTTTGTTGTTTGCTATTGAAAAAGCAACCAAGCAACGTATCGAAAACATGGATATTCCTTCAATTACACAATTGAACGAGTCACGTTTGGTGCGTTTCAAACAAAGCATTATTGAAGCGATGAATGATGAATCAATTGAGTCATACATTCCGATCGTCGAATCGATTATGGAAGAGACTGAAGCTTCTCCCGATTTAATAATGGCCGCTCTTGCTAAAGTTGCCCAAGGTAATGAACCTTTATTATTGAAAGAGTCAGACCGTCCTGATTTGCATAGCAAACCAACGTTTAATGAGCGCAGTGACCATGGTGAACGTGATAACGGTAGAAGACAAGGTCGCAATGAACGCACTGAGCGCGGCAAAAGTGACCGTAATGAAAGAAAACCTCGTCCAGCAAGAGGCGCAAGTACACCTGATGAAGGTATGCAGCGTTTCAGAATCGAAGTAGGTCATTCTCATGGTGCGAAGCCAGGGAATATTGTTGGTGCGATTGCTAACGAAGCTAATATCAGCAGTAAAAACATAGGTGCTATTGAAATCTATGACAACTTTACGACTGTCGACTTGCCGAAAAGTATGCCAAATGAAACGAAAGAAACGCTGTCCAAAACACGGGTAGCGGGTCAACGCTTAAATATACGTGAATGGTCTGATACACCGCCAAAACGTAAAAACTAGTCGTTTCTGACAACGAAATATTAAAGCCACTTTATGTGGCTTTTTTTTGCCCTAAATCCTGAATAAGGACACACCTTGTTGAACCGTTTGTTTACTACATAATCTCAACAAAGACACACCTGTTACAAGAAATTCGCTTTTAGTAAGTTATAAAATAAAGCTGTTGTTAACTTTTTAAGTCCAAAATGAAATATTACCTTTAAAAATATTGCTATATTAGAATAAGGTTAACCCGCATAATCAAACCTAGTTTTTATGATAAGCGCGCACACTAATGAAGTATTTCCCGATATTCGTCGATGCTGAACACATCCATTGCCTATTAGTTGGCGCAGGGGAAGTTGCCGCTAGAAAATGTGAACTATTATTAAAGACTCCCGCAAGGATTACTATCGTATCGCCTTGGGTCAGTGACACCGTCAGGCGCCTTGCAAACGAATCTACTCAAGTCACTTTAATTGAAAGAAAGTTTGAAGACTCAGATATCGATGGTAAACAAATGATTTTTGTTGCTACCGATGATAGCTTGGTTAACAAACATATCCACGACATAGCTCACGCGAAACATATGCTTGTCAACGTAGTCGATAACACACCACTATGTAAATTTATCACACCATCTATCGTCGACCGCTCACCTATCATTATCGCTATGAGCAGCGGTGGTGTGGCGCCGGTATTACTACGCTACATTCGTCAAAAATTAGAAAGTGTTATACCAGCCAATATTAGATTATTAGGTGACTTTTCAGCTAAGTTCCGCAATGCAGTAAAAGAAGCTCTTTCCTCGGTAACTGATAGGCGCTACTTTTGGGAGGAAGTGCTCGACGGTGATGTAGGTGAATCCATTCTGCAAGGAAACGATAAACTTGCAGAGCGACAATTCGACAAGGCACTTATTGCCTATAAAAACGGCGATAAACCAGCGGGCCAAGTTTATTTGGTTGGAGCGGGTCCTGGAGATCCAGACCTATTAACGTTCCGAGCATTAAGATTGATGCAAAAAGCTGATGTTGTTGTTTATGACCGGTTGGTCAGCCCAGAAATACTTGAACTCGTGCGTAGAGACGCAGAAAAAATTTATGTTGGGAAGGCACAAAGTAATCATACGATACCGCAAGAGGATATTAACGAACTGCTAGCCAAGCAGGCATTAGCTGGAAATAGAGTGGTAAGATTAAAAGGAGGCGACCCCTTTGTATTTGGCCGCGGCGGAGAAGAAATTGAAACCCTCATTCAACATGGTGTCGACTTTCAAGTAGTCCCCGGCATTACAGCAGCTACAGGTGCTGCAAGCTATGCAGGTATACCTTTGACGCATCGCGATCATGCCCAGTCAGTAACATTCACAACCGGCCATTTGCGAGATGACACTATCAATTTGAATTGGCCAGCACTTGTTCAACAAAATCATACCGTTGTGTTTTATATGGGCCTGACTGGCTTACCTATTATTTGCGACAAACTTATTCAACATGGGATGTCCCCAAAAATGCCTATTGCACTAGTGCAATCTGCAACACGAGAAAATCAAGAAGTTGTAACTGGGACTCTTGAGAATATTGTCAAGAACCCGAAAGTAGCTTTGTTAAAACCACCCACATTGATTATTGTGGGTACCGTTGTTGATTTACATTCATCACTTAACTGGTTTTCACGAGGGAACGTAGACCAATAATTTTGTAGGGTCCTTAAAATGCAACTGATGTACAGCGCTATAATCCATCTTGCTTTATTGGCTATGCCATTTACGGCCAATTCACAACAAGCACATTTTTTTAAAACCACTTCTGCCTCAGGTATCGAATTCAATTATCAATGGCAAAGTGTGGATGGTGTTCGTGAACTAAATTTCTTACTTTCGCATGCCAACATCGATAATTTACCTAATTCTGCTCCAGCCTTTAACATAACTCTCGCTCAAAATTATATTCATAGAAATTTACTTAAATATGCAAAAACAATAAATCCGAAAGTTGCGAAAATCTCAATTAACCGCTCTGGAGCTTCTTTGAATATGGAAGTTACTGGCAAGTTAGCAGATCAAGTAAACGAAATTACTGAGACGCTTGGTAAGAAACACGAAGAAGCAGAAGCCGATTACTTAACGAAAAATTACTATATTTCATTTAGGAATGAAATGGGACAGATGATGATTAAACAAGATCATATTCGTTACGCTGAAGAAAGCAGTCATAATCTTAACGGCATTGTACTCGCTATCAAAGAGCAAATGAACACCCCAAATAACGCCAGAGAATTTATAGATTTCACATTGAGCTGGCTACAAACGATTCCGTATGACAATCTTGAAAATCGTATTTCATCGAATGGCTCTGGTTTTGCGGCACCTCGTCAATTATTGTTAAACAACAAGGGCGACTGTGATAGTAAATCAACCCTTTTCCTTGCACTTCTGAAATCCTATAACCCAAGGTTACCAGCCCAAATGTTTTTTTTACCAAATCATGCATTAGTTGGCATTAGTCTTGAGCTCAATATAGCGGATGAGCAAATCATACAAAACGACGTTTCGTATGTCTTAGCTGAGCCTACTGGCGCTGCGCAGTATAAATTAGGCGAGATAGCCCCTTCGAGTAAAATGGCCATCAGGAATCGTCAATTTACCACCGAACTATTTTAAATCCTCCCATCAAGCAGCAACAAGAAAGACACACCTGATGTCTCTCCAAGAATACCGATGCCAAATTAGGACACACCTAGTAAATATATAATGACAAAACAGGAGTGTCCTTATTCCTCTCCTTATTCTAGGATTTACAGAAAATGTGAGTAATAAACTAGACGAAAGTTGCATAACTTTTTGTTAACATCTATTGTTCATCGCAGAATGCGCGGATGACAGGTAGACTAGTCATATAAAGACGCATCACCTAAGCATTAATTAATTCACGGCAGAAGAAAAATAATGATATCAACAAGACAAAATCTGATCCCCTTCCTAATTTTCGGTTTACTGAGCTTTAGTGCAATAAGTATCGCCGATGATCACGAAGAAAAAGAAGAAGAAAAACCTTTCGCAACATGGGATGTTTTAAATCCGCCCATGACATTATCTAAGGTCGAAATAAACACAAATGAAACTACCTGGTCTAGTTTAGATGTTAGCCCCGATGGCAAGAAATTTGTATTTGATATGCTTGGCGATATTTTTATTGCTAGTACCAATGGTGGCGATGCAAAGCCTTTAACCCAGGACTTCGCTTGGAATATACATCCAGCAATAAGCCCTAATGGTAAACAGGTTGCCTTCATTTCTGACCGCGATGGACTATCTAATGTTTGGGTAATGGATATAAGCGGTGATAACTTGCGACAAGTGACCAAAGAAAAGAAAAACTTAATACACTCTCCTAAATGGAGTCCAGATGGAGAATACATTGTCGTCAACAAAGGTATCATGTCGAGCCGCAGTATTCCTGCAGGTGAAATCTGGCTTTATCATCAAAGCGGTGGCAATGGCCTAGCAATTAAAGAACGTGTTAGTGGCAAAATTGACCAAAAGAACATTACTGATCCCGCATTTTCACCTGATGGGAAATATATCTATTACACCCAAGATGTTACGGGCGGTTCGCAGTTTAGTTATAACCGAGATGCCCTTCAAGGCTTATTCGCTATTATAAGATACGATAGAGAAACAGGTGATGAAGAACGTTATATTTCTGGAACCGGTGGAGCAGTCGTACCAACACCTTCGCCCGATGGAAAATACGTAGCATTTGTTCGCCGTGTAAAAAGTAAAACCGCATTATTCTTAAAAGACATCAAGTCGGGCAATGAAAATGCGATATTTATGGAACTCGAACGCGATATGCAAGAAGGTTTCGGAAGCGAAGGTTATTTTGCATATTTCGATTGGACTCCTGACTCTGAACAAATCATGTTTTGGACAGGTGGAAAATTTCATAAACTCAGCATCAAAGATCAGTCAATAATAACCTTGGACGTAAAGATTAAGACAACAGTTCAATATGCGGATGCTTTGCGTTTTGACGTTGATGTTGCTCCTGATGAGTTTGATGTCAAGGCAATTCGTTGGGCACAAAAATCTCCAAATGGTAAAACGGTCTTATTCCAAGCACTTGGTAAACTCTATACGAAAGATATCAAAAGCGGCAAGATTGAACGCCTAACTAAGCAAAATGAACATGACGAATATTATCCTCGGTTTTCAAACGACGGTAAGCAAATCGTTTATACAACATGGAGCGATAAAGGCCTTGGCGATGTAATGATTATTTCATCAAGAGGAAACAAAGGCAAAGTAGTCAGTTTGTCAAAAGGCCACTTCATCGAGCCTAGTTTCTCAACAGACGGAAAATTGGTAGCTTATCGCAAATTTACTGGCGGCTATTTGCTAGACCCGACTAATTCTATTGACCCTGGTATTTATGTTCTTAACTTAAAAGAAGAAACCACCGAACGGGTCTCAAAGAGTGGTGTTGAACCACATTTTTCTGCGGGTAATGAGCGTGTTTATTTTAGCGAATCAGTAGGTGGAACTCCTTACAGCGAGACTCAGTTTTCTAGTGTGAACTTGCGTGGCGAAGATAAACGTGTGCATTTACATGGTGGCGACAAAGTCAGTGAATACCGCTTATCTCATGATAAGAAATGGATTGCTTTTGTTTATCAATACAACACATTTGTGACCCCATTTGCAGATAATGGTCAAAAAGTGACTATTGGTCCTAAAATATTATCACTTCCTGTTAAGCAACTTTCTGCTCGCTCTGGTAATTACATGACTTGGAGCCCGAATAACCAGTCCGTGGGTTGGTCTCACGGTCCTCGTTATTTTGAGCGCAGTTTAGATAATGCTTTTAGCTTTTTAGCAGAGTCAGACGCGCAACTGCCTGAACCAGTAAACGAAGGCATGGATTTATCTTTCAAGAAAAAATCTAACAAGCCAAATCGTTATACTGCGATTGTTGGTGGTAAAGTTGTTACGATGCGTGATGCAGACAATCAGCAAGAAATTATTGAGAATGGCGTCGTACTAATCAAAGACAATATGATCACAGCTGTTGGCACGTTAGCCAACATCACTATTCCTGACGATGCTCTGGTTATCGATGCTGAAGGTAAAACAGTTATTCCTGGACTAATTGATACCCATGCACACGGATCGCAAGGACGCAATGAAATTATCCCTGAGCAAAACTGGAGTCAATATTCTAACCTCGCGTTCGGTGTCACAACGATCCATGATCCATCGAACGACACCACAGAGATTATGGCCGCAGGTGAATTGCAAAAAGCTGGTCAACGCATAGCTCCAAGGACTTACTCAACAGGCACAATATTATATGGGGCAGAAGCACTCGGTTATAAATCTATTATTAACGACTATGATGATGCCTATTATCACGTTCAAAGACTAAAAGACCTTGGAGCTATCTCTGTTAAAAGTTACAACCAACCAAGACGTGACCAACGTCAACAAGTATTAGTTGCAGCTAAAAAACAAGAGATGATGGTTGTGCCAGAAGGAGGTGGTAAATTCCAACAAAATATTTCTATGTTAGTTGATGGCCACACCGGCTTAGAGCATAGTCTTCCTATTGCTAATGGCTATAACGATTTAACCCAACTATGGAAAGCTACTAAGTTTGGTTACACGCCTACCTTCGTTGTATCTTACGGCGGACTAACCGGTGAAACGTACTTTTATGACCGTACTAATGTGTGGGAAAATGAGAGATTAATGCGTTATACACCCTACTTCTTGGTCGACCGCAATATTCGTCGTCCCAAAGCACCTGATGATCACTATAATCATTTTGCCGTTGCTAAATATGCAAAAGAGTTGCGCGATAATGGAGTGAGCGTCCATATTGGTGCCCACGGTCAACGTGAAGGCTTAGGTGCACATTGGGAATTGTGGCTAATGGAACACGGCGGTTTCACTCCATTTGAAGCACTTCGTGGTGGCACAATTGATGGCGCAAGACATCTTGGCATGGATAAGGCAATCGGCAGTATCGAAGTAGGTAAATTGGCCGACTTAGTTATTATTGACGGTGACGTCCTGAATGATTTACGTCGCAGCGAATTTGTTGACTATACAGTGATTAATGGCCGCGTGTTTGAAGCAGCTACAATGAACGAAGTTGGCTCAAAGAGTAAGCGTTCTGCTTTCTTCTTTGAAAACGATAATAACGCGTTTATGCCCGAACAAACTCAACAGCAAATGGAAGCGAAGGCGCATATGTACCATTGGGTGCATTAATGTAAGTTAGTTTTCAGCTTTAAAAATTAAAAAACGCGTCTATATGGGGCGTTTTTTTATGTCTTCATTTTTCCTCATATTTATAATTCGTTCAAAATTAATACAATTAAATACGAAAGTTACTTGCAACTGATCGATTTAGATAAAAAGTAGCGGTTAATTTTCTAATGCCAAAAATCTTAAATAAGCGCTAAAAGTGACATAATTTAGGCAGTATTGAATCTTGAAAACCATTTAACCCTATATTTTTATTGTAGTTAGCTTAGTTCAACTAAAGGGGCCTGTATTGAGAGACTCG
>JBLIKA010000069.1:0-19035 GCA_047637355.1 Glaciecola sp.
AAATCGTGTGATACTGTACAGTACAGTACTTAAAATGTATAGAAACAATTAATATAAAGCCTTTACTAAAAGCTAGCTTTAAACATCACTAGATAATGCCACCGTGTAATGCATAAAGACGATATACGTCGCAGTCATTAATCGATATTAAATAAATAAAGCTGCTGCTTTATTGGAAGGAAAAATAATGCGTTTTAGACAAATAGCCCCGTTTGTAGTTATCACCATTGTTATGTTGAGTGCATGTTCAGGTTCTAAAGAAAATATGCCGCAAAGCGACGACATTAAAAATCAGCCTCCTAAAAAAGTGTGGACGACAACATTATTAGCGGCATCCGATGGAGTGAAAAGACACTTAACGGGGACTATTCAAGCCGCAGACGCTGTATCAATTTCATTTGAAGTAACGGGCGTTATTTCTAAAATGCATGTGGACTTGGGGCAATCTTTTAATAAAGGTGACGTACTTGCTGAGTTAGATAACGCGGTGTATTTATTGGCAGTTCAGCAGAGTAAAAGTATTTTAGGTGAAGCCACTGCAGCATTATTGGACTTAAAGCAAACGTTTGAAAGAAACAAATCACTTAGACAACAAGGTCTGATATCACAAGCCTCATTCGACAACGCGCTAGCCAACTTTGATATTGCAGAACAACGCACAGAAGTAGCGGAGAGTTCGCTAGCCATCGCAAAAGAAAACTTATCAGACACCGTACTTGTGGCTCCTTACTCGGGACGTGTTTCAGCACGTTTTGTTGAACCTTCGCAACAAGTCAGTCCAGGCACACCGGTAATTAGCATTCAAGGTAATGCAAACCTAGAGGTGAACGCTGCGATACCTGAAGGTTTGATCAGTAAAGTTGCGCTACTTGATCAAGTGAAGGTCATTGTACCGTCACTTAGTGCCTCAAAAACGTATCCTGCAACGCTCACCGAAATTGGAGCGCAAGCGTCTATTGCAAATGCGTTTCCAATTACTATTACGTTAAATGACAATCACATTGGTTTTTATCCAGGTATGTCCGCTGAAATAATTTTGTCGGTCAGCAGTTTATTCACAAGTGACCGCTATTTTGAGGTTCCCTTCAGCGCTTTCACCACAGACAAATCAGGCCCCTATTTATACTTCGTCGAAATTCAAGGCGCACTGCCAACCGATAACAAAACACAAGAAAATATAGCTAACAAGGACACACCTGTTCAGACCAAGAGCACAAGGTTAGAAGTAACCGCCATCGCAAAGAAACACTATATTGAAATTCTTGAATTGAAACCTGAGACCGTAATTATTAGATTCAAGCAACAACCCGATAGCGCCCTACTTGCTGAATCAAGAATAGTAAAAACTGGCCTTGATTTTTTAAGGCCCGATCAAGCTATTTCAGTTGTTGAGACCTCTACCCGAATATATAACCAATAGAGGTACTGAAAATGAATTTATCTGATATTGGTTTAACCTATAACCGACTAGTAATGACCGTCGTATTATCGTTAATGTTGTTTGGTGGCATTAGTTACTTTTCGCTACCAGCACAAGAAGACCCTGCCATAAAAGTTCGGGAGGCTGTCATTACAACTCACTTTCCTGGTATGCCCGCTGAGAAGATAGAACTTTTGATCACCAAAACAGTTGAAGAAGGCGTTCGTAATGTCGATGAGGTCAAGGAAATCCGCTCAATTTCCATGCCCGGCACATCCGTCGTTTATGTGGCTTTATATGACCGTTATTACGACCTCGACCAAATTTGGGATAAAGTTCGAAACGAATTAGAGAAAGTAAAAAATGAATTACCGGAGGGAACCCCAGCCCATTTCATTAATGATAACTTTGGCGATGTTGCAATATTAACCGTCGCTCTGCAGGCCGATGAAGGCATTCTAATGGGCGACATGTTTGACATGGCGCAACATGCTCGTGACATGATGTACACCGTAAATGGCACTCAATCGGTCAACATTCTAGGTGCGCAACAAGAAAATATTGTAATTGAAGTTTCTGACGTTAAAGCGGCCCAACTCGGTGTATCTCCTACTCAGTTACTTGATACATTGCAGCAACAAAATGTTATTCGCTCCGGCGGCATAATCAACTTAAACGGGAAGAGTTTTAATATTGTTCCTAGTGGCGACTTCACCAGCATTCAGTCAATCAAAGAAGTCATTTTTACGCTACCTAACACCAACAACTCAATACGCTTGGAAGATATCGCAACGGTATACAGGAGTATTCAAACGCCTGAGTCTCAAACTGCTTATTTTAATGGTGAACGCGCAATTGTATTGGCAGTAGCTAAAAATGACCGCTTTAGCGTGACCGAATATACGCCTCGCTTAGAAGAAATGCTGCGGACCTTAGAACAACAGATGCCTGCCGGTATAAGCCTCAACGTCATTACTCGACAAGCAGACCAAGTAAATGCTGCGGTAGACGGTGTGTCAATAAACGTCATCCAAACCCTAGCCATTGTGCTCGGCGTTGTCATTCTCTTCCTTGGCTTTCGTATTGGGCTAATTGTAGGGGCAATAGTACCTGCAGTTATCTTAATTGTGCTCGCGGTGCTTAATTTTAATAATATGGCACTTGAACGTATGAGCTTAGCAACACTTATCATTTCACTTGGTTTACTTGTCGATAATGGGATTGTAGTTGCGGAAGACTTCAAACGACGACTAGAAAAGGGTGAAAAACGTCGCGAAATCGTGTCTGCAATAGGCCGTACACTAGCGATTCCGCTACTTACCTCCTCTGCCACAACCATGCTGGTATTCTTGCCCCTAATGCTAGCTGAGAGCAGCTCTGGTGAATACACTCGTTCTGTATCAATCGTGATCATTTATTCACTTTTTACTTCTTGGCTACTATCCCTCATGGTTACGCCTTATTTGTGCTACCTATTTATTAAAGATACAGAGGTCAAGAAGTCCGGGTTACAAGCCAAAGTAGCCAACTTCTTTGATCTTATAAACCCATTGTACAAAGCGCTTTTATATTTTGTATTGAAATATCGAGCTTTCACTATGACACTGACCGTTCTTCTTTTCCTAGCTGCAGGACTTGCAATGAGCACCGTTCCTGTTAAATTTTTCCCGGATTCAGATCGAGCTCAAGTATTAGCATATATTGATTTACCCGCGGGCTCTTCAATGCATGAAACTGAAGCTGTATTAGAAATCGTATTTGCCCTTCTCGACAATAAAGAACGTTACCCTCATGTGGATAATTACGCAGCTTATGGCGGTTTCGGGGGCCCCAGATTTGTATTGTCACTCACTCCTATTACGCCAGAATCCAGTAAAGCCTTTGTCATGCTTAACCTCAAGGATAAAAAGTACCAAGATGGAACAATGAAAAAGCTTCGGGAGGACTTTGCTAGTGGTTTCCCTATGGTAAATGCGCGTGTTACTAAAATGTTTTTGGGCCCGTCTGACTCAAATAAAATTGATGTGCAGGTTATCGGTCCTGACAAAGATTATATTTATAATACAGCACTAGAGATTCAAGAGATTTTCCGAAATTTGGAGGGGACTGTTGAAATTAAAAATGACTGGGAAAATAAAATAACTCAGGTTGATGTACAAATTGATCAGGCTAGAGCTAAACGTGCTGGTGTCACTTCCGCCGATGTAGCAAGGTCGTTAGAAACATTTTTTTCAGGCACCGTAGTGTCAGAGTTTAGAGACGGTGATGATTTAATCCCCATCATTATTCGAGGCAAAGCCGAGGATAGGTATGACATCAGTCGTATTTATGGTATCAACGTTTATGCCGCTTCAAGAGATGTAAACGTGCCATTGGAACAAGTTGCTGACATTAGTTTTAGTCCGCAATACGCAAGAATCGCTCGCGAAAATTTATTCAGAACGGTTACCATTGAAGCCAAAAACTTGAATATGACGGCTGAAGATATGGTGCCAATTTTAGAACCTGAACTTGATAAACTCAGGGCTAAATTACCGCCCGCTCATCGCATTGAATTTGACGGTGTGGTGAAAGATTCAAAAGAATCTCAGGCATCTCTTAACGCTAATTTACCACTATGTTTAGCAGTAGTAATGCTGGTACTAATAGCTCAGTTCAATTCGCTGCGTCGTGCCAGCATCGTTATTCTGACCGTACCTCTTATTTTAATAGGGGCGGTTATTGGCCTACTAGTTGTGCAAGTAAACTTTGGGTTTATGGTCATTTTGGGTTTATATGCATTGGCCGGGATTATTGTTAACAACGCCATTGTATTGATCGACAGAATAGATATAGAACGTAAGGAAATTGAGGATCAATACGAAGCGCTGGTCCAAGCGTGTCTGCGCAGGTTACGTCCTATCGTAATGTCTACAGTGACGACCATTCTCGGCCTATTACCTTTAATTATTAGTCAAGACGCTCTGTTTTTCGGAATGGCAACTGCATTGGCATTTGGCTTGGCCATTGGCACATTGTTAACTTTAGGTGTTGTACCTGTTCTTTACAGTCTATTCTTCAATATCAAAAAGGAGGCTGAGCTAAAATAGCGTCTACGATAGCAACGTTAGCATCGGGAAAGTCAATACTATTGAGCTCACTGATGTCTGCCCAGCGATGGATCTGGCCCTCTTTTCCAAAGGGTTCACCAGTGAACTTGTGCACTTGCAAAACTGACAATAGAACACGTTTTTCGGTATATTCATGAGCGATTTCAATCAGTGCAGAAGACGCTGTAATACTAATACCTATTTCTTCTTGAAGCTCACGGTTTAGGGCCTCTTCAACAGATTCTCCAGCCTCTACTTTTCCTCCTGGAAATTCCCACTTACAGCCTTGATGTTGATGGGCAGCGCGTTTACATATAAAAAAGGTATTATTCCTTCTAACAACACCGACAGCTACATGGACTTGCTTCATTACTACCACCTAATATGCAAAAAAACAGCCTTCAATGATTAGATTGAAAGACTGTTTTAAAATTAATCCAATGTCAGTTAGGGTTTGTTAAGACAGTTTACCATGACATTGTTTATACTTTTTACCAGAGCCACAAGGGCATGCGTCATTGCGGCCTACTTTAGGACCTGAACGCTGAACAGATGCTGGTTTTTCTTGAGCATCAGGTTCTGTCACCGACTTGTGTTCAAACTTCTTTTCAACTTCAGCTGCACGGCGCTGCGCATCTACTGCTTCTACGTCAGACTGCTGTTGCACTTGCACCCGACTTAAAATGCTTATTACATCAACTTTCAGCGTATCTAACATTTGTGAAAATAACTCGAAGGACTCACGTTTATATTCTTGCTTCGGATTTTTTTGAGCGTAACCGCGCAAATGAATACCTTGGCGTAAATGGTCCATTGCAGCCAAATGTTCTTTCCATAAGCTATCCACGCTTTGCAGCATGACTGCTTTCTCAAAGTTACGAATAACATCTGCACCTACCGTTTTTTCCTTTAACTCATAGGATTTTACGACTTCTTCGTAGATGCGCTCTCGAACTGTTTCTTCAAATAACTTATCGTCATTATCAAGCCATTCTTGAACTGGTAACTCGAGTGCAAAATCACTTTTAAGACGCTCTTCCAAACTTTTAACATCCCACATCTCGTCTAGCGATTGTGGTGGTATATATTGGTTAATAACCTCTGTTACGACATCTTTTCTAATGTTAGCGATCATTGAGCCAATGTTACCGTCGTCTAATAATTGGTTTCGTTGCTCATAAATAACACCGCGTTGGTCATTCGCTACATCGTCATATTCAAGTAATGATTTACGAATATCGAAGTTGCGACCTTCTACTTTACGTTGTGCATTTTCAATAGCACGCGATACCCACGGATGTTCAATTGATTCGCCTTTTTCCATTCCTAGGCGCTTCATCATATTGCCCATTTTTTCAGAAGCAAATATACGCATTAAGGCGTCATCCAGTGACAGATAGAAACGTGAGGAACCGGCATCACCCTGACGACCCGAGCGGCCGCGCAACTGGTTATCAATTCGGCGCGACTCGTGGCGCTCAGTACCAATGATATGCAAACCACCAGATACTAACACAGCGTCATGGCGCTTCTGCCACTCAGCTTTTAAATTGTCGAGTTGTTTCTCCGTTGGATTTTTTAACTTCTCAACTTCAGCCTGCAAGTTGCCACCCAACACAATATCAGTGCCACGGCCCGCCATGTTAGTTGCAATAGTTACTTGCCCTGGCATACCAGCATTTGCAACGATATCGGCTTCGTGTTCATGGAATTTTGCGTTAAGTACTTTATGCTCAATTTTTGCTTTCTTTAATATATTAGAAAGCAATTCAGAATTTTCAATTGATACCGTACCAACAAGCGTTGGTTGACCGCGTTTAACGCAACTCAAGATGTCCTGTACAATGGCATCATACTTTTCTTCAGTGGTAAGGTATATTTTGTCCGCTCTATCATCACGAACCATTGGTTGATTTGTAGGGATAACAACGGTTTCTAAGCCATAAATGGATTGAAACTCAAAGGCTTCTGTATCAGCAGTACCTGTCATACCTGATAGCTTGTCATAAATCCGGAAATAGTTTTGGAATGTGATTGACGCTAGCGTTTGATTTTCATTCTGGATGTTAACACCTTCTTTCGCTTCAATAGCTTGGTGTAAACCTTCAGACCAACGACGCCCTTCCATTGTTCGACCTGTATGTTCATCAACAATAATGATTTCATCACCTTTGACAATGTAATCAACATCTTTCGAGAACAACTTGTGCGCGCGTAATGCGGCATTCACATGGTGTAACAAGGAAATGTTAGCAGCTGCAAAAAGAGACTCTTCTTGGCCCAATATGCCGTACTTCTGTAATAATTCTTCAACAAATATTTGGCCTGTTTCGGTCAAGTGGATTTGCTTGCCTTTCTCATCGATAGTGTAGTGGCCGTCACCAATATTGTCTTCTTCATCTTCTTTTTCCTGTTGTTGTAACTCAGGAATAATAAGATTAATTTTTCGATATGCCTCTGAGCTATCTTCGGCCGCACCGGAAATGATAAGTGGCGTTCTAGCTTCATCAATAAGAATCGAGTCGACCTCATCGATAACCGCAAAATGCAGTCCACGTTGCACACGATCTTGGGGGCTAAACGCCATGTTATCGCGAAGATAATCAAAGCCAAATTCGTTATTCGTACCATAAGTAATATCAGCCTGATAGGCACTATTTTTTTCAGCCGCACTTAACCCTGGAATGTTACAACCGACAGTTAAGCCTAAAAATTCAAAAAGAGGTCTGCTCCAGTCCGCATCTCGTTTGGCAAGATAGTCATTCACAGTAATAACGTGAACACCTTCGCCAGATATTGCATTTAAGTAAGAGGGCAGTGTTGATGTGAGGGTTTTACCCTCACCTGTGCGCATTTCAGCAATTTTACCTTGGTGTAAAACTAAGCCGCCTTTCATTTGCGCATCAAAGTGCCGCATGCCGTAAACGCGTTTACTCGCCTCTCGGACTAAAGCAAAGGCTTGAGCAGCGATATCATCCGTCGACTCGCCTTTCTCTAGGCGCTCTTTGAATGCGGCTGTTTTACCTTTCAATTCATTATCAGATAGCGCTTCGAATGCTTTCTCGTATCCGTTGATAACAACAACTGTCTTTTTTAATTTTTTTAGTAAACGGTCGTTACGACTGCCAAATACTTTTTTTAAGGTGCCTGCAAACATGCTATTTGATTTTCCAAAAATGACTAAAATAAAACGCATTACATAATAACAATTATGTGGCGCATAAACTACATGTACTAGAAAAGCTTAGCACATGACTGAGCTATTATTAATGAGTCAGAGGCTTTATTAGACCGGAGAAAACTGAAAATCAGTTCTTTTAGCGATAGATGAATGGTAGTGGATCAATCTGTTGACCGTTTTTTAGAACTTCATAGTGCACATGAGCACCTGTTGAACGACCAGTATTACCGACTAATGCGATACCCTGACCTTTAGTAACAACGTCGCCAACTGCAACAATTAACTCAGCGTTGTGACCATATCTTGTTCTTAAACCGTTTCCGTGATCAATTTCAACTAAGTTTCCATATCCATATCTGCTGCCCGACCAAGTCACCACACCGGCACCTGTCGCAATAACGTCTTCACCTTCTTTACCTGCGAAGTCTATGCCTTTGTGCATAGACGGGCGGCCAGTGAACGGGTCTTTGCGAACACCGTAATAAGATGACAACCAACCTTTCCCGACTGGACGTCCTGCTAACTCACTCTGTCTTTCTATATTGAGGCCCATCATCAGGGATTCAAGGGCTGTGAGTTGCTGGATTTTAAAATCTAGCGTCTCAGCCATTTTATTTATTTGATTTGTTAAAGAAGAATCAGTTACATCAAGCGTTTGCATTTCGTCGCTTAACGTAAAATCTTCTTTGTTAAGACCGGCGTTTTCGGCCATGGTTGCTGTAAGCAACTCCATCTTATTAATTCGATTTTGCATAATTGCCAACTGATTCACAATACCACCAACCTGCTCTAGGGTGTTTGTTTTTAGTTGGTCAACTAATTTCGCTTGTTGCTCTAATCCTGTTTTTACAACATTAACACGAACGTGATTTTCGTAGACAGATTCTGTGGAGCGGCTAGAGATAAGGAAGACAATCGATGCTATTACAGACACGCTTAGCAATTTGCGAGCGGATATTCGCTTGACAAATCTGCGATTTTTGCCTTTGTAAAGTATCGTAAAACTCATCATTACCCTATTTTAATTGCGGTTTACTAGATTTAACGTCGTCAAACGACAATAATTCAACCTTCATAGTAACAGTTTAACCCTGTTATCGACACAAAGAAACATTTAGTAAATACACCTACTTATTCTTTCTAATACCCAAAGTTGAAATCGGAGTCGCTACCGCTCAACACCAGACGATACAGGAGAAAGATTAAAATGCTAAGGAAGGTTCAATATAACGGATAGGTAAACTGTCCTCGTTTTCGAACTCAACATATTCCCATGCGGTAACATCGTCAAGTATGGCATTTAATAACTTATTATTTAAACCATGCCCTGTTTTATACGCGACAAGCTCACCAATAAGACTGTGCCCACCTAAATACAGATCGCCCACGGCATCCAATATTTTATGCTTTAAAAATTCGTCACTACAGCGCAAACCTTCTGGGTTTAACACTCGATATTCATCAAGAGCAACAGCATTATCCATACTGCCACCTAATGCTAAATTCATAGAGTTCATAAACTCTAAATCTCTCATAAACCCAAATGTTCTAGCTCGACTTACTTCATCAACATATGAGTCAACTGAAAAGTCTAATATCACTTTCTGTCTGCTCGCTGCTATCGCTGGGTGCTCAAAGTCAATTTCGAAATTCACTTTGAATCCGTCATGAGGTCTGAACTCAGCCCACTTATCGCCATCTTCGACACGCACAGTTTTAGTTATTTTGATGAATTTTTTAGGAGCATCCAGTTCTTGTACACCGGCAGTTTGGAGCAGAAAGATAAACGGAGAAGCACTACCATCCATAATAGGCAGTTCGTGACTATCCACTTCAACGATAATATTATCAATACCAAGACCAGACAACGCAGAAGCTAAATGCTCTACAGTATGTATGGAATGACCATCGGCATTAGTGATACACGTGCACAGCATGGTATCTCCAACGGCGTTAGCTTTGGCTTGAATATCTGCGTGCGGCGTTAAATCAACGCGACGAAAAACGATACCGGTGTTGGCAGGCGCAGGACGCAGAGTCATAGTGACTTTGCGTCCTTTGTGCAAACCGATACCTGTTTCTTTAACAGATTCTTTAATAGTACGTTGTTTTATCATTTTGTTTTATTTACCAAACACAAAAACGGCAAATATTATATTACCCAACCAGTTAATTGTCAAAGACTTACAATATTTCAAGCTTTTTCTTAAAAAAAAAGACTGTTCAGACCACTTCAACTAAGCATTAGCCTAGTCACCGTCATTTGTCCTAATCGGCCTGTTTTCTCAAGAATGCTGGAATATCAAGATACTCTAATTCATTACTTGGTTGTGGCGCTTCATCGTCTAACTTAAGCGCTTGATTACCATCAGTACCGCCTGTCGATCTATTATCTCTCGAACTAGTACCGTATTCTCTGCCCACAGCGCTTACTCGAGAATTATCATTTACTAAACTAATATCAGGCTTGCGTTCCGCACCAATACCAGTTGCAACGACAGTAACACGAACTTCATCAGTCAGCTCTGGATCGATAACCGTACCAACTACAACGGTTGCATTTTCAGAGGCAAATGCTTTAACTGCATTACCAATGATTTCGTACTCATCGATAGCAAAATCTAACCCTGCAGTGATGTTAACTAGTATGCCGCGTGCGCCTGACAAGTCGATATCTTCGAGAAGAGGACATGCAATTGCAGCTTCAGCAGCTTCTTCCGCTCTATCTTCACCGCGACCAACACCGCTTCCCATCATTGCCGTACCCATTTCTGACATAACCGTTTTCACATCGGCGAAATCGACGTTTATCAAACCAGGGCGAGTAATAAGCTCAGCAATACCTTGAACAGCACCACGTAATACATCATTAGCGGCAATGAACGCTTGGAGCAACGGAGTGCCTTTGCCCATTACTTTTAATAGTTTTTCATTTGGTATCGTAATCAATGAATCAACGTGCTTTGAGAGCTCCGCAATACCTTGATTAGCGAAATCAGAGCGTTTTTTGCCTTCGAATGGGAAAGGTTTGGTGACAACCGCAACGGTTAAGATCCCCATTTCTTTCGCAATTCTGGCAACTTCTGGTGCAGCGCCTGTGCCTGTTCCGCCACCCATTCCAGCCGTGATAAACACCATATCAGCGCCTTCCAGCGTTTGACGGATCTTCTCGCGGTCTTCTTGAGCAGCCTCACGGCCGACGTTTGGATCTGCGCCAGCACCCAAGCCTTTCGTAACTTCGCTACCGATCTGTAATTTAATGTGAGCACTTGACGTCTTTAATACCTGCGCATCGGTATTCATGGCGATAAATTCTACACCTTCGATCACTTGCTTAACCATATATTCGACGGCGTTACCACCACCACCTCCGACGCCAACTACTTTAATGACGGCTTCGTCGCTTTGACTGTCCATTAGTTCGAACATTCTGCTTCTCCGGTATACTGAAACCTATTTGTTTTGTTATGTCGGTTTCATATTGTTTTAGCGCTTAAGGGCCCCCTAAAATTCGCCCTTAAACCAGCTTTGGATGCGTTTTAACACGCTTTCTTCGCCTTTCTTCGAAGACGTTCTTTTATTATTTATATTTTGTTTACCATACTGTAACAGACCCACTGCTGTTGCAAAACAGGCATCATCAACATATTCAGCCAAACCCTTGACTGAGTGGGGCTTTCCAACCCGTACTGGCATTTGGAATATTTCCTCTGCAAACTCTACTGCCCCTTCCATTTTGGCTGTTCCGCCAGTAATGACGAGACCTGCAGCAATTTGTTCTTCTAAACCACTCGCTTTGATTTGCTCATACGCTAATTCAAACAGCTCTTGGTATCTTGGTTCTATAACTTCGGCCAGAGTATGTCGCGACATGATTCTTGCAGGTCGACCGCCAACACTTGGCACTTCAATGCTATCTTCCATGCTCACCATGTCTTTCAGTGCACATGCATATTTTGTTTTAATGTCTTCCGCATTGCTCATAGGCGTGCGGAAAATTTTAGCAATATCGCTAGTTATTTGATTACCTGCTAATGGAATAACGGCTGTATGACGGATCGCGCCATCTGTATAGATTACGATATCCATAGTACCGCCACCGATGTCAATAACACAGACACCTAACTCACGTTCATCATCAGTCAATACTGCATAACTAGATGCTAGCGCTGAAAAAATGGTTTGATCGACGCTCAAACCACAACTTTCCACACATTTGACGAGGTTTTTAGCCATATCTTCGGCACACGTAATAATATGCGCTGCGGCTTCCATCCTTACACCTGACATACCGATTGGATTTTTAATCCCTTCTTGCACATCGATAACAAATTCTTGCGGTAACACATGCAGTAACTTACGTTCAGCCGCCATTGGCACCGAGCGCGCAGCATGGATTACATTGTCAACGTCGTCTTGAGTCACTTCCTGATTATTGATGGGCACCATTCCGCTCTCGTTTTGACACTGAACGTGACGCCCTGAAATTGACATAAATACTGAAGAAACGCTGCAGTCGGCCATCAATTCCATTTCATTAACCGCTTGTCTTACTGACTGAACAACGAGGTTCAAGTCATTCACACCACCCTTGTCCATTCCTCGGGACTTGTGCGTGCCAACGCCTATAATGCTAATGCTATCATCGTCAAGCAATTCGCCGACAATAGCTTTGATTACACTGGTTCCGATGTCTAAACCGACAATGAGGTCTCTTTCCGTAGCTTTAGACATGATTCATATCACTCATTTTAGTCATTATTTTCTGTAATTTCTTATTCTTTTTTATCATTTTTTTGCCAGCCCACGGCAAGACCAATATCATACCGCAAATCGATGTAATTAATCGCCTTTTTTTGTGCCTGTAACAGAGGAAAAACATCAATAAAATTTTGCAATCGATCGATAAACTGCTGTCGTCCTATATTTAAGCGTATCCCGTTGCTTAATTCGACTCTCCAAGCGAACCTTTCACTCAAAAACAACTCATTAATTGTGAGTCCAGTTGACCTTAACAATGACTGCATCGCATTGAATCCAGCTAATGCCGTTTTTTCACTTCCACCAGGCCCAAATAATTTAGGTAAATGTTTGTTTGGATCGCCACCATCAAAAATGTCGCCCTGTATATTCAATAATAGGTCATCATTCCAGATTGCGACAGGTGCTTGTTCCACTAAATAAATATGCAAGCTGCTTGGCCATCGTTTGCGAACTGAAGCTCTATAAACCCAAGGCATGTCCTCTAAAATTTTATGCACTTTATTTACATCTAACGCGAAAAAACTGCCTTTTTGGTATTTCCGAATAATCGCTTCCATTTGGGCATCTACTAAAACGTTTCTTTGCCCACTAAAAATAACCTTTTGTACCGGCAATTGTTGTTCATCTTCAAGCCACTTTATGACCTGTATTGCACCGTAAATAAAACCCGCAATGACAAACAAGAAAACAAGTAAACCAGTAAGTCCGTTTGGTCCTTGTATTTTACCACTTCTTTCGTCTTCATCAAATTCATCAAAGTCATCTATGAATGCATCCGCTTCATTTGAATCATCTACCGCACTTGGGCTATGAACAAGATCGCCAGTGCTCGGTGAAGATTTCCGAACATTGCGTCCTTGTTTTTCTAAATAGCCCTTCGTCATTCTGCTACTCCAGACTTGACGCTAGTACTTGCAGTACCAATTGCTCAAAGCTTAATCCAGCCTGCTCAGCCGCTTTTGGCACAAGGCTTGTTTCCGTCATGCCAGGCACGGTATTAGATTCAAGCAACATAAAGTTACCAAGTTCGTTGCGCATCAAATCAACTCGCCCCCAACCTTTACCAGAAAGTCCTTTAAATGCAATTAACGCAAGTTCACCGATACTCTTTTCAGTAGCATCATCCAAACCACTAGGGCAATGATACTCTGTCGTTTTATCATTGTACTTGGCATCATAATCATAAAAAACATGCGGTGTTGCCATGCGAATTGATGGTAACGCAACACCGTTTAAAATAGTTACCGTATACTCAGGACCATCAATATATTGCTCAACCAACACATCGTCATCATATTCGAGTGCTTGCTTCACCGCATTTTCAAGCTCTGCAGCGCTGCTCACCTTAGCCATGCCTATACTCGAACCTTCGCGAGCAGGCTTGACCATAGCAACTCCAGATAAGTGCACCAAAATCTCAGTGTAATTTGGTTTTGTAGTTGAGTTCACTTGCGCTTTTGTCACCACTTTATAATCTGCAGTAGGTAGACCTAAAGTTGACCAAACTTGCTTCGAATAAACCTTATCCATAGCCAATGCTGAACCTAACACACCAGTTCCTGTGTAGGGGATCTCAAGCAACTGCAGTGCGCCTTGCATACTGCCATCTTCTCCGCCCCTCCCATGCAGGATAATAAATGCGCGGTCGAAACCTGATGACACAAGATCTCCAATTGGATTTTCAGCTGGATCGAACTTGTGGGCGTCTACCCCCGCGCTTTGCAATGCGTTAAGGACCGCGGTGCCGGACGCCAAGCTCACTTTACGCTCAGCGGAATTCCCACCAAATAAGACTGCTACTTTGCCAAACGCCGCTATATCTTGTGCACTCGTTACTAGTTTATTCATGCATGGCCTGCCTTTCTCAACAATGCTTCCTTACTTAATTGAGTGGCGGCGATTGATTGCGCTATATCACCAATATTGCCGGCGCCTTGGGCAAATAACACATCACCGCCATTCATCACATCTGCTAGAATTTTATAGAGGTTTTTCTGTGAACTCACATAAATTGGTTCTAAGTTGCCGCGCTGGCGGATTGAGCGACACAATAACTTGCTGTCAATCCCTTCAATTGGCTCTTCGCTAGCGGCATAAATATCCAGTAACAAGAGAACATCAACTTGTGACAATACTTCGACAAAATCCTCGTACAAGTCACGTGTGCGCGAATATCGATGTGGCTGGTAAATCATTACGATACGCTTTTGTGGCCAATTATTACGAGCAGCAGCAATAGTCATAGCCACTTCGGTGGGATGATGTCCATAATCATCGACCAAAATTGTATCTCCGTATTCTTGGGTAAATTGCCCAAGCACTTGAAATCGTCGACCGATACCCTGAAAGTTTTGCAATGCCAATAAGATATCTTCGTCACTAATACCCTCATCCGTTGCTACAGCTATTGCTGCTGTTGCATTTAATACATTATGAATGCCCGGCAAACTGAGTTTAACTTGTAGTGCCTTTTGGTCTTTACGCTTAACTATAAAGTGACTGCAATTAAGTTCATAACGAACGTTAATTGCTTGATAGTCATTGCCATCTAATTGGCCATAAGTCAGATATTTACGGCCTACTTTTGGCAAAATTTCCCGCACAACTTGGTCATCACCACAGACAACAGCTAAGCCATAAAAGGGTAAATTGTGCAGAAATTCAACATAGGCATTTTTCATTTTCGAAAAATCACCTTGATAAGCCTCCAAGTGGTCAGCTTCAATATTAGTGATCACTGACAATGTAGGTTGCAAGTGCAAAAATGAAGCATCACTTTCATCAGCTTCTGCAATAAGATATTTACTTGCGCCTAATTTTGCATTCGTACCCGCGCTATTTAACAGTCCACCGATCACATAAGTAGGATCAAGTTTAGCTTGTGAAAAAATAGTCGCAATCAAGCTAGTCGTTGTCGTTTTACCATGCGTTCCAGCTACTGCTATGCCATAACGGAAACGCATTAGTTCAGCCAACATTTCTGCGCGACGAATGATAGGGATCCGTTGCTCGGTAGCGATTTGAATTTCAGGATTAGATTGATTAATTGCGCTCGATACAACCACTGCATCTACTTGCTGGATGTTATCAGCTGAATGACCTATAAAAATTTCGGCTCCTAAATCAGTCAAACGACTCGTCATACTGCTGCGTTTCATGTCAGAGCCAGAAACTTGATAACCTAAATTTATTACAACTTCCGCAATACCACCCATACCGGCACCACCAATACCAATAAAATGCAGCTTTTGCACTCTGCGCATTTTATGCGGCATCAATGCTGCGCTGTTGTCATCTTGAGCTGTCTTAGAAATACTTTTAGTTATCATAATGTGTCCCTCATGCCTTCTTGCACTATGGCAGAAGTTACTTTTAGCGTGGCGTCTTGGATACAAAGTGATCTTGCTTTACGCCCCATCTCTATGATTTTTTCTGGATTTGATAGCAAGTTATCTAGCTGTGAATATAAATTTTCAGTCAGTTTGTCTTGCTGAATTAGTATTGCAGCGTGTTGATCACTCAACGATCTGGCATTGTAAGTTTGATGATCATCAACTGCAATTGGTAGGGGTACAAAAATGGCGCAACTTTCGGTAGCCGCAACTTCCGCTACAGTGAGAGCACCCGCGCGACATATTACAATGTCAGCTTTCGCAAACTCAGCAGGGATATCATCAATAAATTCGAGGACTGTATTTTCTGATTGTTCAGCAAGCGCATTTTCTTTTGGCTTATGAGTCTTTTGCGACAATTGCGCATAGCGTAATTGTACCGGTTCAGTTTTACCTTTACCCGCTTGGTGCACAACCTTAATAACGTGTTTGTGACGAAGTTGGTTGATAACATCTGGAATTATTTTGTTCAGTGCTGCTGCGCCTAGACTACCACCCACAATAAGAAAACGAAAAGTATCATCATTGCGTTGAGTTTTAATGGCACTAAAAAATTCAGCACGCACAGGATTACCAACGAACTCGGCATTACGGGGAGATTTACTTGCCATTACAGAAGCATCCATGTCAAAGCCACAAAGTACCCGTTTTGCAACTTTAGCTAACCATTTATTGGTCATGCCAAAAATAGCATTTTGTTCATGTATAACGATCGGAATATCCAATATCCAAGCTGCAATACCGCCCGGACCACTTGCAAAACCGCCCATACCTAGCACCGCGTTAGGTTTTAAAGACTTGAGTATTGTGTGAGCTTGCCAAACTGCAGATATCAACATAAAAGGAGCGTATAATTTGGCAGCAATACCTTTGCCACGCACCCCTTTCACATCAAGAAAGTGAATTGGAAATCCATTTTTAGGAACAACTTCCGCTTCCATTTTATCTGCACTACCGAACCATTCAACCTGCCAACCTTGTTTAGTTATTTCGTGTGCAACAGCTAATCCAGGGAACACATGACCACCTGTGCCTCCTGCCATAATGATTAACAGTGGCTGCTTTTTACCTGAATCATTAGCATCACGCATCATCGGCGACCTCTGCAGCAGGATTCGTTTTTGTATGTTCAATTTTTCTACTACTGGCTTTCTTATTTGCTTTTTTACCGCCTCCACCGCGCTTTAGTGCCTGCACACCATCAACTCTAAGTTCAAAATCGATACGTAATAATATAGCTACAGCGATCGACATAACAATAAGTGAAGAACCACCATAACTGACGAACGGCAAGGTTAATCCTTTGGTTGGCAATATACCGGTGCTTGCCCCAACATTTACAGCTGTTTGAAAGCTAAACCAGATACCAATACCGTACGCTAAGAACGCATCAAACGGCCGATCTTGTTTCATCGCTTTATTGCCAATACGAAGCGCTATTACAACCATCGAAAGAATTAAGAGTAAAACGACTAACACACCGATATAACCTAATTCTTCGGCTAAGATTGCCATGATAAAATCGGTATGCGCTTCAGGTAAAAACTCTAACTTCTGTAGACTGTTACCTAAACCTTGTCCAAACCAAGAGCCACGACCATAGGCCATTAGAGATTGCGTTAATTGATAACCAGACCCGAATGGATCAGCCCAAGGATCGAGGAATGCGGTAACACGCTTAACGCGGTAAGGTTCAAAAAGTATTAGCGCTACCACTGCTAACACACCTGTAAATACTAAACCAAAAAATTGCCATAATTTGGCTCCCGCTAAAAACAATAAACCAATTGTTGTGGCGAACATAACGATAACCGTGCCTAAATCAGGTTGATTGAGTAATAGCAAAGCGAGTAAGAAAAAGACAGCTAAAGGTTTTACAAAACCTTTAAAATTTTCAGTAATTTCTTCGTATCTTCTAACCAAATAACCAGCGAGATAGCAAAAGAAAAATAACTTGGCTGGCTCTGCTGCTTGGATAGTAATAGGACCAATAACAATCCACCTTGTACTGCCGTTAACTGTGCGACCAATAATTAGAACCGCAACCAACAAAACGATGGCTATTATTAGTAGATAAGGGTTGGCAACGCGCCAAAAATTCATCGGCAGATTAAGCACTATCATCGCAGCAATTAGAGCTAAGCCCATATAAATAGCATGCCGAATAGCGAAGTGAAATGGGTTACCATGCAGTCTTTCACCAATAGGCATGGAAGCTGATGTCACAATAACAAAACCAATCGCAAACAGCGTCAGTGCAATTAATACTAAAACCAAGTCGTAAGGACGGTTTTGTCCCATATCCTTCTCGGCCGATGCTTCGTGTCTAGCAGCAAAAAGAGCAGATAATTTATTACTAGGTGATAAGTTAGAATTTGCCATTACGCAACCTGCTCATTAACGGCGTTGGCAAACATTTTACCTCTATCTTCATAATTAACGAACATATCAAGACTTGCACAAGCTGGGGAAAGTAAAACAACAGCATTTACGCTATCCGCTTTTTTTAATAGCGACATTGAGATTGAAACCGCTTCGTGTAGATCGTCAACATGAATTGCATTGGGGATCAGTTCAATAAATTTGTGTGCATCTTTGCCTAGCACAATGAGTTGATTTACTTGGGTATCAATCATTTCTTTTAACGGTGATAAGTCGACACCTTTAGCATCGCCACCGGCAATTAATATAAGATAATCATCTGATTTGACGAAACAAGCCAATGCAGCCTGACACGCACCTACATTGGTTGCCTTCGAATCATTGATCCATGTAATCGTTGAAGTTTTTTCAGCAACAGTGATAGTCGATATTCGGATAGTTTCGAAACGATGTGGCAACCCTTTATAATCACAAATAGCCTTGATAGTCAGATTTCTATCAAGTCCTAACTGATCACAAATAGCCAGCACGATCATGGTATTAATATGATTGTGCGAGCCTTTTAAATGTAAATCACGAAGCGCAAATAAGTCCATACCATTAAATTGAATAGTACCCTCGGTTGCAAGATTAGTCTGATTAGCTGACGTATTAACAACAGATGAAGTTGATAAAAACTCAGGTGCCACTGTTTTGCCAATAGAATATCCCTTCGCACTATTCAATAGACCCACTTCGGCGCAGATGTGAGGGGTGTTGGTGCTTCTCGCTCTTCGGGTCAATTGCATATTTTCAGGATAACTAAGG
>JBLIKA010000070.1:0-18941 GCA_047637355.1 Glaciecola sp.
CCACTAAACGTATTCGAACTTACGCTGAAGAAGAAATAAAACGCAAGTTAGAGTCCATTGAAGGCGTTGCTTCAGTGCGCATAGGTGGCGGACTTGAAAACGAAATTCAAGTGCTTATTGATCAACAAAGAACCAGTCAACTTAACATCTCCATCAGTGAAATTATTCAACGCCTCAGAGACGAAAATGTAAATGCATCAGGTGGTCGTGTTGAAGACGGTTCACAAGAATACCTCGTGCGTACTATTAATCAGTTTGAAACACTGGACGACATGCGCAACCTTTATATTGCAACCCGAGAGGGCAGATTTATAAAGTTGAATGACGTTGCAGAGGTCGTTGATGCATATAAAGAACGCGATTCAATTTCCCGTTTTAATGGCTTAGAGGGTGTTGAAATAGCGGTTTATAAAGAAGGTGATGCAAATACAGTGGATGTGGCCAATGCCGTGACTCAACGTTTAGAAAATATTCGTAGTAGTTTGCCCGAAAACTATGAGTTACAAAAAGTATATGACCAATCTGAGTTCATCTCCAATGCTATTGCAGAAGTGAAATCCGCTGCCCTTGTCGGTGGTGTCTTAGCCATGTTCATTTTGTATTTCTTTCTCAAGAATGTTTGGGCTACTTTAATTATTTCGATTTCAATACCCGTTTCTATTATCGCTACCTTCAACTTGATGAATAGCTATGACATTAGTTTAAATATAATGAGTCTAGGCGGGATTGCGTTGGCGATCGGTTTATTAGTTGATAACAGTATTGTGGTATTAGAAAATATAGATCGCCACAAAAAGAACCAAGTCAACGCTATGGAAGCGGCCTCAATAGGCACTTCAGAAGTGTCGATGGCTATTGTTGCGTCGACCTTAACCACAATGGCTGTGTTCTTTCCTCTGGTTTTTGTTGAGGGTATTGCGGGGCAATTATTCAGTGACCAAGCGTTAACTGTTACTTTTGCTTTATTAGTTTCCCTCGTTGTTGCTCTTACTCTTATTCCTATGTTGGCAGCGCGAGATAGATCTCATGTCAGTGTAACCACACAACGCACTGAACTTGATCTAGGACCGCGTTTTAAAGCAGGCAAACCAACGGGCAAAATCAAACTCTTTTTCTGGTACTTAGGGGTTCCGTTGCGCTGGTTATTTAAAGTCATTTTCTACTTTATTCCTGGTGCTATTGTTGGGTTTACCGTGTCTTTGTTTAGAATTCTTAGCCTAGTATTAGGTGGATTATTTAAACCAGCGCTTTGGGTATTTGATAAAATATATGATGGATTGTCTGCTACTTATTTCAAATTGTTAGATTGGGCGATGCAGGCCAGACTCCTAGTTTTTGGTGTCATTATTTCAGTTTCGTTATTGTCAGTATTGCTTATACCGAGGCTTGGTATCGAACTAATACCACCCATGTCGCAAGGCGAGTTCGATGTTGAAATTACCCTAACTACCGGTTCAAGACTGGAAAATACTGACGAACTACTTTCCCAATTAGCTACTTTTACACAGCAACAAGATGGTGTTGAACGAACATATTCATTGGCTGGTACGGGTAGTTTAATGAATGCCTCACCGGCACAAGGTGGCGATCATTGGGGTAAACTCAACGTGGTAATGGAAGATGTTGCAACTGTTGAGCAAGAGCAAGAAGTCATTGAAGCTATGCGCGCTTATCTACGAAATAAGGCGGGAATACAAAGTAAATTTGGCGCACCAGAATTATTCAGTTTTTCAACACCGCTGGAAATTGAGATCATTGGATATGATTTGGTTAATTTAAAAAGATACGGTGATGTGCTAGCAGATGAGCTTGCAAAAAATAATCGTTTTGCTGATATTGAAAGCTCTTTGCAAAGCGGCAACCCTGAATTGAAAATTAATTTTGACCACTCAAAATTAGCTCAATTAGGTTTGAACGCGCCCACTGTATCTAAGCTGATCGCCACTAAAATAGGTGGGGAAATTGCGAGTAAATTCAGTATTGATGAAAGAAAAGTCGATATATTGGTGCGTAATCAAGAGCAGCAGCGTGATTCAGTAGCCGATATTGGGAGAATTATTATTAATCCTGGAGCCTCGCCATCTGTTCCATTGTCGGCTGTGGCTGATATTGAAATGTCAGTAGGCCCAAGTGAAATTAGCCGTGTCGGTCAACAACGTGTTGTGTTGGTTTCAGCTAACTTAGCTTATGGTGATCTTGGTGCGGCCGCAAATGATGCACAACAAGCAATCGATAATATTCAATTGCCTATCAGTCTGCAAGCAAAGGTAGCTGGGCAAAGCGAGGAAATGAAAGCCAGTTTTGAGTCTCTCTATCTTGCTCTGGCGTTGGCAGTATTCATGGTGTATATCGTGATGGCTTCACAATTTGAATCCTTCTTACACCCGTTCCTTATTTTGTTTACTGTGCCGATGGCCTGCGCCGGCTCAATTTATGGCTTAGTGCTAACAAGCACAAATGTAAGTGTTGTGGTTTTTATCGGCTTAATTATGCTGGCAGGTATTGTGGTTAATAATGCGATTGTGTTGATTGACCGGATTAACCAACTGCGCCAAAGTGGCGTTGAAAAGGGCTTGGCAATAATAGAGGCTGCACAAAGTCGATTACGCCCCATTTTGATGACAACGTTAACCACTGTATTAGGCCTATTACCGATGGCGATAGGTTTGGGTGAAGGCTCTGAAATTCGCACACCTATGGCAATTACCGTTATCTTCGGCTTGTTATTCGCATCGTTGCTAACCCTTTTCCTTATTCCTGTGTTGTACAGTTTGTTCGATCGCAAACAATTTAAGTCTGTTCCTAATTCAGTTCAGGATTCTACTGCACCGAAAGTAAAAACAGCAGAGGAGCCTAGCCATGGATAAGTTCTCACATGCAGGTGCATTGCTCGCTTCATTCGCTATACGGCGTCCGGTTACCATCACAATGTTGTTTTTTTCGTTACTTATTATGGGACTCGGGGCGAGTCGTTATTTGCCGTTAGAAAAGTTTCCTGGTATCGACTTCCCAGAACTATTTATTCAAGTACCGTATCAAGATGCAACACCAGCTGAAATTGAAAAAATGATCACGCGTCCGGTTGAAGAGGCGTTAGCGACTATGTCGGGGATTAAACGACTGCGGTCGGTTTCGAATGAAAACAGTGCTGAAATTAATATTCGTTTTGACTGGGACGCAAATATAAAAGCTAAAAGTATAGAAGCTCGCGAAAAAATTGATGCAATACGTCATCTACTGCCAAGTGATGTTGAGCGTGTCATGGTATATAAATTCAATTTGTCTGATATGCCTGTGTTTCAATTGCGCTTATCTAGTGATCGCGATATTTCAAATTCATTTGATTTGTTAGAGCGTAATTTAAAAATGCCGATTGAACGCATTAAGGGCGTTTCAAGAGTGGAATTATATGGCGTACAAAAAAAGCAGATTTCAATTCGTCTTGACCCAGATCGCGTCGCTGCATTGCATGTTGATGTCGACGCATTAACGACAACCTTGCGCGAAGCTAACTTTTCTATGACAGCGGGGCAATTTTTTGACCTCGACCAAAAAATTACCGTTAATCCGACGGGTGAATATAAGAGCAAAGAAGAAATTGCAGACCTAATGGTTATGCGCAATGTTCGGCTCAGTGACATTGCACAAGTGATATATGAAACACCAAAGGCGATGGAAGGTAGGCACTTAGATAAGACTCATGCAATCGGTTTGAATATCTTCAGAGAGTCAGGCGCAAACCTAGTTGAAGTGTCAGATGCCGTCATGGCAGAAATTGAAAATGCAAAAAACAGCAGTGCATTTAGCGGCATCAATGTTTTTATTATGCAAGATGAAGCAACTAGTGTTACTCAATCGCTGCAAGACTTAATAAATTCAGGCTTACTTGGTGGATTTTTATCAATTATTGTGTTGTATTTATTTTTACGTAATTTGGCAACGACGCTGGTAGTCGTGTTATCGGTCCCCTTCGCTATCTGTATTACACTCGCCTGTATGTATTTTATGGGTTACACGCTAAATATTTTATCTCTCATGGGCTTAATGCTGGCAGTAGGCATGTTGGTAGATAATGCGGTGGTAGTGACGGAGAGTATTTTTCAAGAACGTGAAAAGTCGAGCGACATAATAGAAGCAACTAAAAAAGGCGTTTCGTTAGTTAGCCTAGCGATTATTGCTGGCACGGCTACCACCGTGATTGTGTTTTTGCCGAACATCGTTGGGGTAAAAGCAGAGATAACCGTATTTTTAGAGCATGTTGCTGTCTCAATTTGTATATCGTTAGTAGCGTCGCTGCTGATTGCTCAAACTCTCATTCCGTTGCTCACAACAAAACTTAAAATTAAGCCGAAATCGGCTCAACAAAAGCCGTCAAAATTAAAAGCAATGTATGAACATGTGTTGAGATGGACACTTGCGCACCAAAAAGCGACAGGGGTCATTGCGATTGCAATATTACTAAGTACTAGTATTCCAATGACACTGTTGAAAAGCGATGATGACAGCAACAATAACCAAGATCGTATTTGGCTGAACTATGATATTCAAGGGAATTACAGCTTAGGGGAAGTAGAGAAGTCAGTTGCCAAAATGGAGGACTACTTGTATGCGAACAAAGGGAAATTCCATATCAAGCAAGTTTATAGCTACTACACTGCGGGTTTTGCTGTGTCGGGAATTACGTTAGAAGATGACATACCCGTAAAAGTAACAGACTTAAAAAATGATATTAAAGAGACAATGCCATTATTTGCTAGAGCTAAACCTTCGTTTCAGTGGGATGAAGGGTCAGGTGGAGGTGTGCGACTTACCCTATTTGGTCAGAGTTCTGAAAATCTGTTGGAATTAGCCAATCAAATCGTACCGGTATTAAATAGTGTTGAAGGCTTAACTGATGTAAAAACCGATGTGGATGGTCAAGATTTTGAGCTGCAACTGACTGTAGATAGAGAAAAAGCCTTTCGTTTTGGTTTAAGTTCAACGGATGTGGCGACAATTGTGAGTACGGCACTACGCGGCTCAAATTTACGCACATTCAGAGGTGAGACAGACGGAGAAGTCAGTATTCGATTGATGTACGATGAGTCGCTGCAAACTTCGGTTGAAAAGCTACGTAATCTGACGATTTTTCGAGATGAGAATCAAAATGTGACATTGGATATGGTGGCAAGCATGAAAGTCGAGCCACGATTATCTCAAATACAACGCAGTTCTCGCCAAACGTCACTGAGTATTGGTGGTAACTTGGAGTCTGACATTACGGTAGACGAAGCGCGCGAACGGATAGCGTTAATTATGCAGAACATTGAATTACCTGCTGGATATTCGTGGTCTCTAGAGGGGAGTTTTCAGCGCCAAGATGAAGACGAATCGATAATGCTAACTAATATGATACTAGCTATTGTCATGATATATATCGTGATGGCTGCGTTGTTCGAGTCACTGTTGCTGCCAACAGCAGTTCTTACCTCACTTATTTTTTCATTTACGGGTGTTTTCTGGGCATTCCTAATAACAGGTAACGCGATGACGGTGATGGGAATGATAGGCATGTTGATCTTAATGGGTATCGTGGTCAACAACGGCATTGTGCTAGTCGACCGAATAAATCATCTCGCTAACACCGGCATGAGTGTGCCGGATGCAATAATTGATGGGTGTTTAACTCGTGTTAGGCCTATTTTAATGACAGTGCTAACCACTGTGTTAGGGCTACTACCGCTAGCTGTCGGTGATGTTAATATTGGTGGCGATGGGCCCCCTTATGCGCCTATGGCGATAGCAATTATTGGTGGTTTGTTATTCAGTACTATCACCAGTTTATTCCTTGTGCCTTTAGCATATTTGCTGCTGCTGAAATTACGTCGAGCGACGGTGGAAATGATCAGTGAGAGCAAGATGATGGTGTCTAAACTAATTAAAGCCGCATGATGGAACATTCACGCTTGAGTAAACTATATTGCTTCGGCTTCAACACGGGTATTAATTTTGAGCGTATTATATTCTCAAATAAAGGAATGCAGAGTTGATTTTAGATAATGGTCTACAAGGGTCATAAAATCAGATAAAATCCCTCGCACATAATACGAATTCCTCTTTTTAAAGTGAACTAAAATTTGAATGTAGCTACGTTACTCAAGCCAATCAACAGCTTCCTAAAATGTGAAACTCCACAAGCTTGGGTTGACGAGGCGATAAAGCCCCATAATTTGTCAGTTGTGCTGCTCGATCATCTAATTTGTGAATTAAAGGCGGCACAAAGTGCTATGTTTTTAATACGCCGATATGCGGTAGATAAAGAAAGCAGTCAAGCCTTGTTACAGTGGTTAAAGCCATATGAGGATTTCACTTATCGAATGCAGGGCGATTGGCGCGTTTTAGCAAAGCACAACAAGCTAACTAAGTCGATGATGCCAGCACAAAACTCTGCATATGGGCAGGGTCTGATCGATAAAATGGTGTTGTTGATAAAGGAAGAACTTCATCACTTTTATCAAGTGTTAGAGATGATGGAACATTATAAAGTTGCTTATGAAAATATCTCTTCAAGTCGCTATGCTAAAGGTCTGTTGCGGCATGTGAAGACCCACGAACCTGATGCTCTTATTGATAAACTAATTTGTGGCGCCTTTATTGAAGCTCGCTCATGCGAACGTTTCGCAAAGTTAGCTCCGCATGTTGATGCGAAATTAGGCGACTTTTATATGTCGTTGTTGCGCTCAGAAGCGAGACATTTTGAAGATTATCTCGAATTGGCCGAGTCAATAGCAGGTAAAGATATTTCAGAGCGTGTGGCTATTTTTGCTGAAGTTGAAGCCGATCTTATACAATCACCTGACAGTGGTGAGTTTCGTTTTCATAGCGGTGTGGCGGATAAGTCGCTGTGCCTGTTAAAAAGCGCTTCGTCAGACAAAAAACAATGCGCCTAAGAAAGAACGACGCGACCGGTAAATACCGACGCGTCGAATAATGCTGTGCTACCTTAAACTCTTCTATAAATAACCTAGTAACGTAAGGCAACTATCGCTTTGATTAGTGCTTAAGTGTAACTTTCTCTATCAGTGTTTGATCGTTAACAACTAGGCTGACGATATATTCGCCTGCAGGTTGTTCTTTGTCATCAGGGAATGGGAAGTTTATCAATTTCGCCTCAGTTGCGTCGTAACTAAATTTGCCAATTACTTTTCCTCTCGGATTTGTCAATGTAGCTTGCACATCGGTAAATGGTTTTTTACTGAACTGCGGCCGCACTAATAAGCGCTGCACGCAAACTAATTCCTCAAAGCGGGGCGGTTGGCAATATGTTGGGGCAGTGTATATCTGCTTAACATAAATATTGCTCGACAAGTCTCTTTCTAATTGCTGATTAACCTCCAGTTGCATGCTTTTTTCTGCATTAAACTTTTCTATGATTGAGTTCAATTTATCAAGTTCATTTTGCATTATTTGTTTTTCTGTATTGGCATCACGTGCATTTGCATTAGCGACAGTTACTTGTTCTTTCAGTGATAACATTTGTTTGTTCAAAAAACTGACTTGGACCGCATTGTCACTGCATTCTTCTGCACTGTATGATTGTGGCGAGACCATTTTTCTGCGCTGTAATGCCTGCTGTTCGACTAGCGAAAGCATTGATGCCTGTTCGCTTTTGCATTCTTTTAATTCTTGAATACTAGTATCAATCATGGCTCTAGTTTGCACGATTTGGCGTTGAACATCTTCGTTTGAGGTTTCTAAAAATTTATTTTGCGCAGAAAAATCAGCCACTTCTCTCTCTAGCTTCTTGCTATTATCTAATAAGTTAATAACGTAGTCGGTATCGAATACATCGGATTTTCGGTTTTCACTCATTACTAATATGGTAAGGATTACGATATTAATAATCACCAGTACTAAGTACTTGATGCTGCGGTTGAACATTGTTGATGTCCTTTTCTATTCTCTTCGGAGTTTAGCGCTAACAGCCGTTGTAGCACCACACAAATACATCAATGTAATGAATTCGTGACGAATGATAAAGAGGAATTGCTTACTTTACAAACGTTTTTGCAATTTACAACAAGATAAATACTAGAATTATCTCTAAAACATTGGCTTTATAAGGCGTTTTATGTGGTTGTAGAGAGTTGATAATTAAACATAAATTACCACGAAAAATTAGAAAGCCCGACTTTCCAACGACAAATGTTGCTTATCAGCAATAAGGATACTGCCTTGATCATACCAATCACCCAATACAATGCGTTTCATCAGTCTGTTATCAAGCGTGAATGTATGGACCTTTGGACGGTGAGTATGTCCATGTATTAGCAAATCAGCCCCATGACGCCGCATTGCTAACTCAACTTCACTTTGCGTAACGTCCATAATCTCAGCGGTAAGTTGTTTTTGTTTATTTTTGCTTATTTGACGTCCGTTATTAGCAATTTTCTGGCGCGTTTTTAAAGGGAGTAAAAGCATCAGCCGAGGCCACCACCAACTGCGAGATTTTTTACGGAATTTTTGATACTCAATATCGCGAGTACAAAGCTCGTCGCCATGCATCAGCAATGCTTTGCGGCCATACAAATCGATGACATGCTGCTCAGGGAGAATCGTCATGCCAGCTCTTGCTGCAAAAGATTGACGAATAGCAAAGTCTCTATTGCCATGAATAAAGTAGATTGGCACTGTTAAACTTAATGTTTTCAATGCTCGGGCAATACTTTCAGAGAAATGAGTTATATCGTCGTCACCTATCCATACCTCAAACAAATCGCCTAAAATATATAGCGCATCAGCATTGAGTGCTTCAGTTAGTAGAAAACGAAATAGGCAGTTGCTAATATCCTTCCGATCTGCGCTTAAATGCAGATCGGAGATAAGGTAGGTGACAGACATATTGTTATAAACCTACGAATTTAGGTTTATATTATTCAATAATTTCAGCTGATAATAGCACTACATCTTCAAGTGGTACGTCTTGATGCATACCCATATTACCCGTAGTTACCCCTTTGATTTGTTCAACAACGTCCATGCCTTCAACAACTTCGGCAAATACACAGTAACCGTAACCCTGTGAATTTGCTGCAGTAAAGTCTAAAAAGTTATTATCTTTTACATTAATGAAAAACTGAGCCGTTGCTGAATGTGGGTCATTAGTACGAGCCATTGCAAGGGTACCTACTTTGTTACTTTTACCATTGTCTGCTTCGTTTTCAATAGGGTCTTTTGGTGTTTTCTGTTCAAGACCAGGTTCAAAACCGCCACCTTGAACCATAAAGTTACTGATCACACGATGAAACACCGTTCCGTTGTAAAAACCGTCTTCAACATAGCTTAAAAAGTTTGCGACTGTTTTGGGGGCCGCGTCCGTAAACATAGCTAACTTGATATCGCCGTGATTTGTTTTTAAAATAACCATTGTATTGTCCTATAAATAATTGATGTTTTGCTCTGTTTTTCGCTTTGCAAAAATAGGAGCTAAAAACAGTAAACCTAAGTGGCGTAATGGTAGCGTAAAATACCTGTAAGACCAATGAGATGGTGATGTTTTTACTGCATTATACATAAAAGCGGTTCACATTTATGGTGTCGATGCTAGAATTCGTCCGATTTCAACGTTGTTACACAGCAAAGCTAATTAACAGAACCATGAGGTAAGCACAAAACATGTTACAGATTTACAACACTTTAACGCGCAAAAAAGAGCCATTTACTCCAATAGTTGAGAATAAGGTCGGCTTATATGTGTGCGGAATTACCGTGTACGATCTCTGTCATATGGGCCATGCTCGAACTTATCTGAGCTTTGATATTATGGTCCGATACCTTCGACACGTGGGGTACGATGTTAATTATGTCCGCAACATTACTGATGTTGATGACAAAATCATTCAGCGTGCAATTGCTAACAACGAAACGCCTGACCAGTTAACAGCACGCACTATTGGCATGATGCACGAAGACTTTGCATCAATAAACTTATTAGAGCCTGATATCGAACCACGTGTTACTGAACATATTGACGAAATAGTGGATGTCATTCAACGTTTAGTCGATAAAAAATATGCTTATCAATCACCATCTGGTGACGTGTTGTTTGATGTTAGTTCATATGAGCAATATGGTCGCTTAAGCAAGCAAGACTTGTCACAGCTAAATGTTGGTGCTCGAGTTCAGACTACCAGCGATAAAGATGATCCACTGGATTTTGTGTTATGGAAGTCAGCGAAACCAGATGAGCCGAGTTGGCTATCACCTTGGGGAGATGGTCGTCCGGGTTGGCATATTGAATGCTCCGCAATGAACCATAAACACTTAGGCGAGCATTTTGATATCCACGGAGGAGGCTCAGATTTGATGTTTCCACATCATGAGAACGAAATTGCGCAGTCATGTTGTGCATTTGATACGCCCTATGTAAACACCTGGATGCATGCTGGAATGGTGCAGGTTGATGATGTTAAAATGTCCAAATCATTGGGGAACTTCTTTACGTTACGCGATGTGTTAAAAGTACATGATCCTGAAACCTTAAGGTTTTTCTTAATGTCTGCTCATTATCGCAGCCAATTAAGCTATTCACAGGACAGTATTTCACAAGCAAAAGCGGGACTAGAGAGATTATATACATCATTGCGCGAGACAATTCCAAACATGGACGTAGACTTGTCGAAAGGAGGGTACTTAGCTCGATTTGAAACCGCAATGAACGATGATTTTAATATGCCTATCGCATTTTCTGTCCTGTTTGATGTGGCCAAAGACCTAAATAAAGCCAGTGACTCGGATGAGGCCAATGACCTTTCTGGTATTCTTAAAAAGCTAGGTGCTATTTTAGGCATTTTACAAATGGACCCATCTAACTATTTGCAAGGAAATGTATCTGGTAAAGACCAAGTTAGTGATGCTTTTACTACTAAAGTTGAAGCGTTAATAGAGCAACGAAATACAGCCCGCGCGAATAAAGACTGGCCTTCAGCGGATGCGGCTCGCGATGGTTTAAATGAAATGGGAGTCGTTTTAGAGGATAACACTTCCGGAACGATTTGGAGGAAGGCGTAAGATTATAAAAAAGAGCGTATTTTGATTGATACGCTCTTTTAAATCATCTGCTTTTTTAAATAATCGGATCTTTTACTCGTTGTGCGACAGAATCAAGTTATTGCCAGTTCTAATTGCTCCTATTTTCAAGTTTTTGGCTTTAAACTAGGTACGAGTCACATCAACGTATAATTTCAACTTTTGACCAGGTTGCAAGTAGCGTTTCCCATTCAAACTATTCCACTTCGTAATATCACTGATTTTGACGTTGAACTTATCTGCTATTCGAGACAATGAATCACCATTGCGCACGGTGTAAGTGAGTGTTCGCATAATACTGTTGTCAGTTTGCTGTTCAGATACCTGATTGACCCAAACGACTAATTCTTTGCCCGGCTTGAGTGGATCGCGCGGCGCCATGCCGTTCCATTTTGCTAGTTCTCGTATCGAGACTTTATAAGATCGTGATAAATCCCAAAAAGTATCTCCACTCTTAATTTTATGGGTTAGCTGATATGCCCCTTTCTTTTCAGCTTGTGTGCGGGCGAGTCGCTGATTGGCGGAAAGAGAATATTCCGCCATGCTCTTTAAAGCAATTGGCACCAACAAAAAGTCATTAGCATATATCACGTTGTTTTTCATGCCATTAATGTTCTGAATGACATCAATAGTTGTATTATATTTGTTGGCTATTAAGCCCAAACTTTCTCCCGATTTTACTTTATGACGAACCCAATTTAACCTGTCCTTTTTATCTGTTTCAGCCAATGCTGAGATAAATCCATCTACAAGGCGACGAGGCACAACGAGTCTATGTGGACCATCAGGGTCGGTTGCCCAACGATTATAACCCGGGTTTAAAGCATGCAACTCTTTGGTGGTTAGTCCCGCCTTTTTAGCAGCCACGGCTAAATCTATCTGTGAGCCGACATCAACAATGTCAATAACCTGTTGATTACTAATAGCCGGCCATGCAAATGCATAAGACTCTTTATTCGCTAATATGTCGGCGAGCGCTAACAGTTTTGGTACATATGCACGTGTTTCTCTAGGCAAGTCTAAAGACCAAAAGTCGGTTGGTTTACCCTGACGTTTATTTTTTCGAATAGAGCGCATAACACGTCCTTCACCACTATTATATGCAGCGAGAGCATGCAGCCAATCGCCGTCAAACATCTCATGCAAGCGTTGAAGGTACTTTATAGCGCCTGCGGTCGATGCTATAACATCACGACGGCCGTCATACCACCATGTTTGTTTCATACCAAAACTTTTACCCGTGCCTGGAATGAATTGCCACATGCCGGCTGCTCGACCATGCGAATAGGCGAATGGGTCAAATGCGCTTTCTACGATCGGCAGTAGCGCCAGCTCAGTGGGCATTCCTGCTTTTTCTAATTCTTCAACAATATAGTATAAAAATGGTTCAGCGCGTTTTGAAACTCGTTTCATATAAGAAGGATGGCGCAAATACCAATCTTTTTGACTCGTTACCCGCTTCATATCAGGGACCGCAAAAGTAAAGCCTTTTCTAACACGGTCCCAACTGTCAGTAATTCGTATCGGTGTGGGCACCGTTTCCTCATTTAGGTTAAGCTCAATGGGTTCAGCAGGGTGAATAACAGTTAAAACCCCTTCATTGGATGCCTCACAAAGCTCTTGACCAAGCTCGTTAGAAACAACGCACGCAAGCTCATCATGATCTGGCGTTATGGCCTCAGCAATCTGTTGTTGGGTTGCATTTTGCTCTATTAATACACAGCCACTCAATACGAGCGGCAGTAAAAAAGCTGTAATATATTTCATTTATTCCCAATTCTTTAGTTGCCCACTACATTATTTTCTAATGTGTTTTTATTATGTTGATTAAGCATCGGTGTGCTTATATCTGAGGCGGTTTCATCTTTTGCGACCTTCAATTATAGCAAAATTAGCGTTTAATTAAAAATTGTCCTTGTAGCTTCTTAATGCTGCAAAAACTTCGACTTCAGAATCTGCCGATAAGTTCATGATATTTTGAATATTTTGTTTTATTTTTTTATTGGTACAGCGAAGAAATGGGTTAATATTTTTTTGTTCGGCAATGTTACTAGGTAGAGTGATTTGGTTACTTTCTCGCTGTGTATTAGCCCAGTTTTGATAATCTTGTAACACGCTATTTTCAGGGTCGACGTGCGCTGCGAAAGCGAGATTTGCCAGGGTATATTCATGCGTACAATACACTCTGGTTTGTTCTGGCAGTTGTGCTAGCTTTTGTAATGAGTGATAAAACACCTCGGGTGTTCCTTCAAACATACGTCCGCAGCCGGCTGAAAACAGAGTGTCACCGCAGAACACCAGTTCGTTGTTGTAAAACACAATATGATCCATGGTGTGTCCGGGGGTTTCTAGTACCTTAAGGTCGAGTTTAGGGGTGGATAGGGAAAGGCTTTCGCCCTCAGATAAACGCACATCAATACCTTCAATTTCGGGATTCTTTGGTCCATAAACTGTAATGTCAGGATAGGCGTTTAAAAGCTCTTTAATCCCGCCGGTATGATCGTGATGATGATGGGTTATCAGGATAGCCGTTAGGGTTAACTGTTTCTCATCAAGCGTTTTGATTACTGGGTTCGCATCACCAGGGTCAACAACTATCGCATGTTTGGTGTCATGTACACACCAGATATAATTATCAGAAAAGGCCGGAATGGCAAAAATATTATTCATACAAATTCATTTTCCAGTTATCGTTAGAGGCTGTGGTCTACTGCGATTAGCAACTGTTGTTAGCAATACGTTGCTGTATCTCACAATTTAATCTTATTGCGCTTGCATATCGGTGCTCGTTCACTATAACCTTGGTTACTCCTATTTTACTATATTTAAGGGAAGTAAATCTTTCGTGATGCGTTCAGCGCTAAGTGACACAAAGCCTCCATATCCTGATACGTGGAGGGCTCTAAGCCAAGGCGAACAAATTCGAGTTGAGCTCGAAAATGCTTGTGCGCCAATCGTTGAGCGGATATTTGGTTATCATTTTGTAAGATTAGGTAGTTTAAGTAGTGATATCAATATTCCAAACTGCCCAATAAAGCACGTCGTAAATATAACTGACGTGGATCATGAAAAAGCCAATGTGCGCGGGATTTCTAGAGAGCTACCATTGCAACAAAACTCAGTTGACGCTTTCTTATTGGCTGCAGAACTAGACTTTGCACAGGACCCACACCAAATATTACGCGAAGTTAATCGCGCAATTACGGCTAATGGCCAGTTGATTATCGCTGGGTTTAACCCGTATAGTTTAGCTGGAGTGCTAAAGTACTTGCCGATAAACAGAGAGAACATGCTCCATCAAGGCCGATTTTTTACCAGCGCACGAATCAAAGATTGGTTGCAGCTGCTAGGTTTTGAAATTGTAGAACAAGAGAATGTGATGTATTCATCATTGTTTGCTAATAAACGATTCTTACCTGGGTCAAAGTTGCAACTCTTTTGTAAACGATACTTGCCGGCGTTTTCGTCTATGTATATTCTAGTTGCAAGAAAGCGAGAAATACCGCTATCTACAATTAAGCCTAAATGGCAGGTCAAAAAGCCCCGTTTTGCAGCGGCTAGCGCGAGAGTTGGGCATTCACAAGCGGCAGTCTCTAAAAAAGTTATGTAACTGAACGCCTCAAAGCAACTCATTGTTAATTCATATTGCGAATACCATTGTTGGAAATCGTACCGTATTACCCAACATGGACAATTTTTTTCGCATGAAGTTACCCACGAACGTCACTAGATTGGAAAACGCCCAACAACTTCTCAAAAATGTATTTGGATTTGATCAATTTCGCTCAACTCAGCAAGACATTATTGAGAGTGTGCTTGAACAATGCAATACCTTAGCAATTATGCCTACAGGCGGAGGTAAGTCATTATGCTACCAAATTCCGGCGATGGTTTTTGATGGACTGACCATTGTTATTTCACCTTTAATTTCATTAATGCAAGACCAAGTTAGGCAATTGGTCGAACTCGATATTTCTGCTGTGGTGTTAAATAGTTCGTTAAGCTCGGATGAATATCAACATAATCTAGCAGGGCTCAAAAATGGCCAATTTAAACTTTTATTCTTGGCGCCCGAAACTGCCCTTCAACCCAGTATTCTTGACCTATTGCAAAGTATCAATGTACCTTGTATTGCTATTGATGAAGCGCATTGCATTTCGGAATGGGGGCATGAGTTTCGACCTGAATATCGTCAATTAGATCGCCTTGTGTCATGTTTCCCAGATGCTGTGACAATTGCTCTCACTGCAACAGCAACACCAAGGGTTCGAGAAGATATTAAACGCCAGCTTAATATCACTGAGGAGAGTGAGTTTATTGCGAGTTTTGACCGTCCAAATTTATATCTTGAAGTTGCACCCAAAGAATCGGCGTATGAACAAACCAAGGATTTTATAGAGAAACATGCAAAGCAATCAGGGATTGTTTATTGCCAGTCACGCTCTAGTGTCGATGAATTGACGACGAAGCTTAAACAAGATGGGTATTCAGTACTGCCTTACCACGCCGGTTTAAACAACCAAAAACGTTCAGCTAATCAGGAAAAATTTGTGCGCGATGATGTCGATATCATTGTGGCGACGATTGCTTTCGGTATGGGCATTAATAAACCGGATGTACGCTATGTTGTGCACTATGATTTACCCAAAAATATTGAAAGCTATTACCAACAAATCGGTCGTGCGGGTCGTGATGGACAAGATGCTGATTGCCTATTGCTATTTGGTTACGGCGATACCGGTAAAATTAGATTTTTTATCGACCAAATGAATAATGAGCATGAAAAGCGACTTGCGACTATGCATCTAAACCAAATGCTCGCTCTAGCCGAAACGGAAGATTGCCGACGTGTACCCTTACTCCAGTATTTTGGCGAGCCTGAGGTCAGCGAAACCTGCGTGAAGTGCGACAACTGTTTAACTGATGATAAAGAAAAATCTGATCTGACTGTACCAGCACAAAAATTTCTGTCCTGTGTGCATAGAACAGGTCAGCGTTTCGGTGCTGGCCACATCATTGACGTGCTGCGGGGGTCAAACGCAGAAAAAGTACTACAAAACCAACATAATCTATTATCAACCTACGATATTGGTAACGAATTGAATAAAAAACAGTGGATGACATTATCGCGACAACTCATTCAAAAGAAGTTACTCCAACAAGAAGAACAGTTTGGCGGCTTAAAATTGACTGAATTAGCGGCTGATGTGCTAAAAGGCAAAGCACCTTTTTATGCTATGTTGCAGCAAGCAATACAAGAAAAACGTCCTACGGCATCCAAGTCAGATGTTATTGGTAACACGAAGTTAGTCACATTACTTAAAACTGAACGCAAAAAGAGTGCAGATCTGGCTAATATTCCTCCCTATGCTGTTTTTTCCGACCGAAGCCTACAAGAAATGGCCTACTATCTGCCCCATACTGAATCCAGTATGTTAAAAATTCACGGTGTAGGCAGCGCAAAGTTGCTTAAGTATGCAGACTTGTTTTTATCAATCATTGTCGATTTTTGTGTTCAGCATGAGTTGCAAGAAGTTTCTAATATGCAAAATGTGAGTGCACAGGTGAAAAAAGAAATGTCAAAATCGACAAGTGTCAGCAGCAAAACGAAGGAGGTCGTAGAGCAGTTTGAAAATGGCAAATCAGTGGCAGACCTGTCGCGTCAGCTAAAGGTAAAAGACAATACTATTTATAACCATTTATACAAGTATGCCCAACTAGGCAATAAATTAACTAAGCCTGAACGCCTCATAGACGAAGCTCAGTTAACCGCAGAGCAAGTCCAAACAGGTATTGCCGCATTCGAAACCCATGGCAGTGAACGTTTGAAGCCGGTTTATGAGGCTTTAGGTGAAGCCATTAAATATGATCAACTACATCTGCTTCGGGCTTTTTACCTTCATTGAGAAGTGAAAATAGGCTGGTATGAGTCATAATTGCAGTTGTGCAAGTTAATTAAAGTTTGAAACTCACACTAACATTATGAAACCGCTTTAAAGTGGTTTTGGCTCTATGATTTGTTTGGTTAGCTAAATCACTCTTAACAATGATAAAGCACGATTAAACTGCTGACAGAGAGTGCCTACTAAGGAGACGGTCAGATTTATTTTGATCATTCCCGCTTTGAGCTTATTTAGGATCGTCGAGCATGTATCTCTGACGGTCAACTTTGCGGTACGAGTTCAACTGGTCTACTGTTTCTGGAACAAAGCGCCAATTGTGTAAAAAACCATAGCTATCCACAATCAAGATTCAGCTGTTATTGGCTTGAAAAGAGTAACTAGAAGGCTAAATTGTCGATTAAAACTAGTTGGCACCTACAATTAACTCTCTATAAAATTTAACCATATCAACATAGTCATCTACTTTAATTTGTTCATTTAGACCGTGCATGCCTTCAAGTGTCTCAGGATTATGACGCATAAAAGCAAAGCGGTAAATGCTGTCACTTAATCCTTCGTAGTGCCTAGCATCTGTGCCACCCACGGTAAGATAAGGGCTCACAATTAATTTTTCATCTTGTGTTACACGGTGAATGGCATTCTTGATCTGTAAAAAATATTCATTATCACTAGAAGAGGCCGATGACGGGTCAACTGAAAATCCGCCTTTTACGATGACCTCAATGTTTTCATTGTTAATGACCGATTTAGCATGGGCTAGCACTGTCTCTCTGGTTTCACCTGGCATAATTCTAAAGTTAATCACTGCTGACGCTTCACTAGGCAAAATATTATCCTTGCTCGACCCCTTTGCCATGGTCACTGCTGTGGTGGTCCGAATGCTGGCGTTTGCCGTTTTAGAACCACTTAATATGTACTCAACTAATGGCTTTGTAATCCACATGTTTGCAAATATCGCTTTTTCTAAACCACCCATTGCAGGGCCAATATTTTCGAACATGGTTCGGCTATAAGTCATATTGGTAGGAAAAGGCGTTGTTTCTAAATTCACTAAGGCTTGAGCAATGACACCTAATGCGGTGTGCCTAGGCGGCATTGAACTATGCCCACCCACATCAGTTGCTTTAATCTGTAAGCTCACATAGCCTTTTTCAGCAATGCCAACCAAAGCGATTGGGCGCTCAACACCCTGGATAATGCCGTCACCGACAATTGAACCGCCTTCATCTAATATGAATGCAAAATCCAATTTACGATCACGTAGGGTTTGCGCCATTTTCTTTGCACCTTCATTGCCGCCAATTTCTTCATCGTGACCAAAGGCTAGGTAAACATCGCGTTTAGGCTGAAAGCCTGTAGTTAATAAATTTTCAGTAGCTTCTAGAATGCCGAGTAAGCCAGATTTAATGTCAACTGCACCTCGGCCCCAAATAATGTTGTCACTGATGGCCCCACTAAATGGTTCGTGTATCCAGCGCTCAAGCGTTTCTGAATCAACCGGTACCACATCTTGGTGAGACATTAACATAATAGGCTTAAGTGATGAGTCAGTACCTTTCCAGCGATATAACAAAGACAATTCGCTCACCATCTCAAGTGCTAACGAACTATGAACATTAGGAAAGCTTTGCTTTAAAAAAATATGAAAGTCTTTGAATACTTGAGGGTCTTTTTTCTCAGGGTCCATATGACTGATGGTGGCAAACTGAATGCCTTTAGATAGGCGAGTGGCCACCGCTAGCTTATCGATTACAGAGCCATCCAATAACGGCTTAAGCTCCACTTTCTCGGTGTTGAATGTCAGTGTATTCCACACAAATACCAAAATAAGAAGAGCTAAAGTAATAAAAATCCATTTAAGAAAGGTCATATATTTACCGATTATTAATATCCTACAGAGATTAAAACTAATTAGTTATTAATGTGCAAGACTAAATCCCAAGTATAGTGACCGAAAATGTTCATCCCCCG
>JBLIKA010000071.1:0-18555 GCA_047637355.1 Glaciecola sp.
TTGCGGTTTCATACAGAGCCACTGACGCATTATCTTTGCGCGGTTCAATTTCAACGTCGTTTAGAGCACCTTCAATCTTTCAGAAAGATGGTGGCGCAACAAGCTTGAATCAAGCGGTTGACCCATTATCTGGTGCAACGGCATTTATTGCAGTGCGCGCTAGTGGTAATGAAGATTTAGTGCCAGAAGAATCAACGGCGTTTAACCTTGGGTTCTCTGTAGAGCCTATCGACGATTTATCGATAGAGCTTGATTATTGGAGCTTTGATTTTACTGACTTAATTATTCAAGAGAGCTTTCAAGCTATTCTAAATGATACTCCTCAAGACACCACGCGTGTTATTCGAGCCGGTGATCCGTTGAATGGTCCATTACTTCAGGTTAATACCTCTTATGTAAATGCGAGTTCGCTAAAAACATCGGGTTTGGATTTAGTGACGAGTTACAATGTTGAAACTGAAGCCGGTACTTTTACTCCTTCTATCAACGCAACTTATGTACTTAAATATGACTTAGATGATCCTCAGGCTGGAAAAGTAGAAGGTGCTGGACTTCGTAATTTCAATAACGTTGGTGTGTCTAATCCAGAACTTCGTGTAAACCTTGGCTTAAATTGGGCCATGGACGCTTACTCGGCAAACCTATTTGTGCGTCATATTAGTAGCTATGATGACGATCAAAATGTTGATGGTACGACTGGAAATTTCCTTGAGATAGATAGTCATACTACATTCGATGCGCAGTTTAACGTCGACTTAGGTAATATTTTTGAAACAAAGTCTGACTATGTTTTAACGGTTGGTGGAATTAACTTGACGGATGAAAATCCTCCACAATTATTTACTAACGCGGGCTTTGACTCAAAGGTTCATGATCCAAGAGGACGTCAGATCTATGCTCGATTGGCTATACAGTTTTAACGAGCAAGTTAATTAACTCTTAAACGCTGTAAATTAATAATAAAAGGTCTTGCTTGCAAGACCTTTTTTATTGTCTAAATGATGCCTGAAGATGTTATTCGCAAGCGTATTTGGAATAAACGCATTGAGCAGTTAATCGATAATATAGGCAAAAAAAAAGCCAACACATTGTGTTAGCTTTTTAATATGGTTGCGGGAGCAGGATTTGAACCTACGACCTTCGGGTTATGAGCCCGACGAGCTACCAGACTGCTCCATCCCGCGATTGTTCTGGTTTGAAACGATGCTGCTGTTTCAAGGAGTGCATATTATACCTACTAAATTCTGCTTGGCAACACTTATCTGTTTATGTACTGAATTTATACATTTAATTGGCTAACAGTCAGAGACAGCTTATATAACCACAACAAGTAAATTAATAATCGCTAAAATAAATAAAAAAAGCCAACACAGTGTGTTGGCTTCTTAATATGGTTGCGGGAGCAGGATTTGAACCTACGACCTTCGGGTTATGAGCCCGACGAGCTACCAGACTGCTCCATCCCGCGATTGTTCTGGCTTGAAGCGGCTTTTGCGTCTCAAGTACGGCGTATTATACATAGCAAATTATGCTTAGCAACCGTAGTTTTACAATTTTATTGAAATAAGCGTTGAGTGCATAAATAAAATACTGAAAGGGCTTATATTGGCTTTTTATTGCACATATTTATGGTGTGTATTCGCAGTCGCTCAACGTCGTAATCTATTTATGCATCGTTAAACCGAATAAATACTTCTGCCTGGCGCATGAAAAATATCCAGATTACTTAAACAGTTCCATTTTTCCAGCTAATTTGAAATCCAGTTCACTAATGCCATTAGCATCGTGAGTTGTTAATTCTACTTCAACTTTATTATAAACATTAAACCATTCTGGATGATGACCTAGCTTCTCAGCCCATATTGCAATCTGTGACATCCATCCGAAAGCTCTAATGAAGCTTTTAAATTTAAAGGTTTTGCAGAGTTTTTCATTGTTAATTACCCACTGTTCATCAGCAGCTAAATTGTTATTTAATTGTGTTAATGCAACGTCAATTTGTTTAAGAGTATATTTTTCAGACACGATAAGTTCCCTTAATGGTTTGATGGTGTAAATAGTGAGCTTACAGATTGTTACAGCTGGGCCAAGATTTCAAGTTATTGAGAGAAATAATAATCTAGCGCTCACTTATATTTGCGTATGGATAACAAGGCAGTTATACTACATCCAAGTTTTGAGGCGGGCTCCCTGCGTAAAATTAAGTTATTAAGTCTAGTTTAGTTAATGATTTTCTGCATAGTAGCGTCTAGGTCAAGCGTCTGAAGGCACTTTGGGCATTAACATGAAGTATTTGTGAGCTCCGCTTGACCGGGGTTTTTTTGTATCTAGCGTTTAGTAAATTAAGCGCGATAGACTGAAGTATGGGCTATATGCCCTTTTTTTGTTTTTGGAGTGTAAATTTGTCGCAACTTGAGCGAAAACTAACAGATATGCTAATTCCGCCGGTTGAGGCATTGGGCTTTGAGATGGTTGGTGTAGAATTTGTGAGAGCAGGTAAACATTCGATTTTGCGAGTGTTCATTGATCATGAAGATGGTATTGATGTAGATGATTGCGCTAGTGCCAGTCATCAAATAAGCGCAGTACTAGATATTGAAGATCTAATTACAGCGGAATACAACTTAGAAGTGTCATCGCCAGGTATGGATAGACCGCTCTTCAATGCGGAGCATTATACATTGGTTGTCGGTGAGACTGTTACAGTGAAGTTATCAATCCCGCAAGACGGCAGGCGTAACTTTAAAGGGCTATTATTAAAGTGTGAAAATGACACCATTTTAGTAAAAGTTGATAATGATGAATTTTCTTTGGCTATTGCTAATATTGAAAAAGGCAATTTAGTTCCAAATTTTGATTAACTATTGGGGAGTGCTTGCTTCTACTCGAAGCAATCTGTGAGGCTTATAAAATGAGTAAAGAAATTTTGTTAGTGGCTGAAGCCGTTTCAAATGAAAAACAAGTACCAAGAGAAAAAATATTTGAAGCATTAGAGTTCGCTTTAGTCAGCGCCACCAAAAAGAAGAATGAAGGCGATATTGAAGTTCGTGTAACTATTAACCGCGAAACAGGTGATTTTGATACCTTTCGCCGTTGGTTAGTTACCGAGGACGATAAAATACAAGAGAATCCGTATGCTGAAATGACAATTTCAGCGGCACAAATTGACGAGCCAGAAATTCAACTAGGTGACTACGTTGAGGAGCAGATCGAATCAATTACGTTTGACCGTATAACAACCCAGACGGCAAAACAGGTTATCGTGCAAAAAGTACGTGAAGCTGAACGTGCTCAAATGATTGCTGAATACGAAGACCGTGTAGGCGAATTAGTGACCGGAACGGTTAAGAAAGTAAATCGTGACAACGTTATTGTTGACTTAGGTAACAATGCAGAAGGTGTTATTTATAGAGATGACATGTTGCCGCGCGAAACTTTCCGTCCAGGGGACAGAGTCCGTGGATTGCTCTACGTTATTAGACCTGAAGCCAGAGGCGCGCAGCTTTACATCAGCCGAACGCATCCTGATATGTTGGTTGAGTTGTTTAGACTAGAAGTACCAGAAATTGCAGAAGAGACACTAGAGATTAAAGCGGCAGCGCGTGATCCAGGTGCAAGAGCCAAAATCGCAGTGAAAACTAACGATAAGCGTCTTGACCCAATTGGTGCTTGTGTTGGTATGCGTGGTTCTCGTGTTCAAGCCGTATCTGGTGAACTAGGCGGTGAGCGAATTGATATAGTGTTGTGGGACGAAAATCCTGCTTCTTTTGTTATTAATGCAATGGCACCAGCAGAAGTCGCTTCAATAGTTGTAGACGAAGATAATAAAACGATGGACGTTGCTGTAGAGGCTGATAATCTTGCTCAAGCAATTGGGCGCAGTGGCCAAAACGTTCGGTTAGCTAGTCAGTTGACTGGTTGGGAACTAAATGTAATGACAGTGGAAGCTCTAAATGCCAAGCATGAAGAAGAAAATGCGAAAGTATTGGGAATATTCACTTCAGGCTTAGATATTGATGAAGAGTTTGCATCGATTCTAGTTGATGAAGGCTTCACGTCATTAGAAGAAATAGCTTATGTACCAGTAAGCGAATTATTGGCGATAGATGGTTTAGATGAAGACACCGTTGAAGAGTTACGTGGCAGAGCGAAAGCTTGGTTAACAACTCGCGCACTAGCAAACGAAGAATCATTAGAAGCGTTCGAACCAAAACAAGAATTACTCGACCTTGAAGGCATGAACAGACATGTTGCGTACGTTCTTGCGAGTAGAGGCATCACCGATTTAGAAGGGCTTGCAGAGCAAGGTACTGACGAAATTAGTGATATTGAAGAATTAGACGAAGAAAGTGCGGGTAAGCTTATAATGGCTGCGCGTAATATCGTTTGGTTTAGTGAAGAATAGGTCAGCAGGGGGATAGTAAAGAATATGGCAGAAGTATCCATAGATAAGCTCGCCACAGATATTGGCACAACCGTTGATCGTTTGGTTCAGCAGTTTAAAGATTCTGGTGTAACGAAAGCCGCAGGTGACGTAGTTACTGAGGAAGAGAAAAAAACATTGCTTGATCACCTGAGTAAATCTCATGGTGGGACAGGTATCGAAGCGCCAAAGAAAATGACTCTTCAACGTAAAACGACGAGCACGATTAGCTTAGGCAAATCGAAAGGAGTTAAAGTTGAGGTTCGTAAAAAACGCACGTATGTTAAACGCACAGATACTGAAGAACAACGTTTAATCGAAGAAGAGGCTGCGAGAGTTGCCACTGAAGCGCTGGCGCAATTAGAAGTCGAGAAAAAAGCAGCAGAAACTGCTAAAGCAGCAGCTGAAGAGAAAATTGCTAAAGCGGCTGAAGTGCGTAAAACACAAGAAGCAGAGCGCGCCGCTAGAGTTGAAAAAGCGAAAAAAGAAGCTGAAGAACGTAAGAAAAATGAGCCAACTATGTCCCCAGAGGAAAAGAAAGCCCATGAAGAAGCACGTTCGGAAGAAGAGCGCATAAGAAAGCAGCAAGAAGAAGAAATTCAACGCAAACTTGAAGAAGATGCTAAAAAAGCTGCCGAAGAAGCGCGCAAGCTTGCTGAAGAAAACGATATGCGTTGGAAAGAAGAAGAGATACGTCGCAAGAAGCAGGAAGCTGAAGACGTTCATGTTCATTCCAACCGTTATGCGCAAGAAGCAGAAGACGAACAAGATATGAAAGTTGAACGCACTTCTCGTCGTCGTAAAAAGTCGAAGAAGAATGCGGGTGAAGATCTAAAGCACGGCTTTAACAAGCCAGCACAGCCAGTTGAAAGGGTTGTTAAGATTGGCGAAACCATTACCGTTGGTGAACTAGCTAGCCGTATGGCTAAGAAAGGCACTGAAGTCATCAAAGCGATGATGAAAATGGGTGAAATGGCGACAATCAACCAAATACTTGATCAAGACACCGCGGTGCTAGTTGTTGAGGAAATGGGCCATAAATATGAGCTTGTTAATGACAATGCACTTGAAGACGAGTTAATTGCTGACTCAGCACAAGGTGACAAAACTACCCGTGCTCCAGTAGTGACTATTATGGGTCACGTTGACCATGGTAAAACGTCGTTGCTAGATTTCATCCGACGCGCGAAAGTGGCTGACAGTGAAGCTGGCGGTATAACACAGCATATTGGTGCCTATAGTGTCGAGACTGATAACGGTCGTATCACTTTTCTTGATACCCCCGGACATGCCGCGTTTACCGCAATGCGCGCACGTGGTGCAACTGCAACCGATATTGTTATATTAGTTGTTGCAGCTGACGACGGCGTAATGCCGCAAACAAAAGAAGCTGTTCAGCATGCTCGAGCAGCGGGCGTACCTTTAATCATCGCAGTTAACAAGATGGATAAAGAAGGTGCGGATCCTGACAGAGTTAGAAACGAATTGTCACAACTCGATGTTATTTCTGAAGAGTGGGGCGGAGAGAATCAATTCGTATCTGTTTCAGCTAAAACAGGTCTAGGTATCGACGCATTACTTGAGGCCATTTCATTACAAGCTGAATTACTTGACTTGCAAGCGGTAGCAACGGGTCCTGCTCGCGGTATCGTTATTGAGTCACGCTTGGATAAAGGTAGAGGCCCCGTCGCTTCTGTTCTTATTCAAGAAGGTGAATTGAAAGCTGGTGACATCTTATTATGCGGTGAAGAATACGGTCGGGTTCGAGCTATGCGTGATGAGCATGGACAAGAAATTAAACTAGCAGGTCCTTCAACACCAGTTGAAGTGCTTGGTTTATCCGGTGTACCTATTGCTGGCGAAAATGCGCTTGTTGTTCAAGATGAACGTAAGGCAAGAGAAGTTGCAGCAAAACGTCACACTAAACAGCGCGAAGTTAAATTAGCGAAGCAACAGAAAGCTAAACTAGAAAACATGTTTGCGAACATGGAGTCTGGTGATGTGAGCGAATTGAATGTTGTTCTAAAAGCTGATGTTCAAGGTTCAATTGAAGCGATTGCAGACAGTCTAACTAATCTATCTACAGACGAAGTTAAAGTTAACATCGTAGGTAGTGGTGTAGGTGGTATTACCGAAACTGACGCAAGTTTAGCGGCAGCATCAAGTGCTATCGTCGTTGGCTTTAACGTTCGTGCCGACGCTACTGCGCGCCGTATTATCGAAACTGAAGAAATTGACTTACGTTACTACAGCATTATTTATGAATTGATTGATGAAGTGAAGAAAGCGATGAGCGGTATGCTGGCGCCTGAATTCAAACAACAAATCATGGGTATTGCAGAAGTGCGTGATGTATTTAAATCACCGAAGATTGGAGCAATTGCAGGCTGTATGGTCACCGAAGGTGTCATTAAGCGCGCTAACCCAATCAGAGTAATTCGTGACAATGTTGTTATTTACGAAGGTGGACTTGAGTCATTACGTCGCTTTAAAGATGATGTTCAGGAAGTTAAGAAGGGTATCGAGTGTGGTATCGGTGTTAAAAACTATAACGATGTTAAAGTTGGCGACCAGATCGAAGTATTCGAAGTCGTTGAAGTCAAAAGAGAAATCTAAATGACTGCTTAACGAAAAGATAATGCATTATTTTTGTAGCTTATAGATAATGTATAGAAACCAAATACGGAGGCTTTTAGCCTCCGTTTTTTTCATTGCGCCGTTGTGTGCAATTGAAATTAGGAGAATAAAATGCCTAGAGAATTTTCTCGGACAGATCGAGTAGGTCAGCAAGTACACAAAGAAATTGCCAGTATCTTACAAAATGAATTTAAACATCGCGAACCTGAAGTAGGTATGATCACTATATCAAGTGTTGAAGTTTCTCGAGACCTAGCGCATGCTAAGATCTATGTTACTTTCTACAACAGTGATGAAGAAAAGATTAAGGACGACTTAATTCGACTACAAGATGCAAAAGGTTTCATCCGCACAGTGCTTGCTAAACGTATTCGTATGCGCGCTGTGCCAGCAGTTCACTTTTTTAGAGATGAATCTATTACTGAAGGTATTCGTATTTCGACTTTGGTTAATCAAGCTAGAGCGAAGGATGAAGCAAAAGCAAAAGATACTTCTGAAGACGAGTAGAGATTAAAGTAGAACATGGCAAGAAGAAAAAAAGGCAGGGCGATTAATGGCGTCGTTCTTGTAGATAAGTATAGCGGTGAGTCATCTAATTTTATCTTGCAGCAAGTCAAACGCTTATATGGAGCGGCGAAAGCAGGTCATACCGGCGCGCTTGACCCGCTAGCAACTGGCATGCTGCCAATCTGCTTAGGCGAGGCAACCAAGTTCTCTCAATTTTTGTTAGACGCAGATAAAACTTATATAGTCACGGCAAAGCTGGGCGAACGTACTGATACATCAGACTCAGACGGCGATATTGTGGAAACTAAAACGGTTAATGTGACACGGGAATTTGTTGATTCTGCTGTTGAGGCTTTTCGGGGGCCCATTAAACAAGTTCCATCTATGTTTTCAGCTCTTAAACATAAAGGTAAACCTCTTTATTTTTATGCAAGGCAAGGTATTGTTATTGAACGCGAAGCTCGTGATATTACCATTCACTCATTAACTGTGCTGCGCTATGAAAATAATGAACTGGATATGCAAATAGCTTGTTCAAAAGGTACTTACATTCGATCTTTGGTGGATGATTTAGGCCAGGCATTAGGTTGTGGCGCGCATGTTACGATGCTTAGGCGCACAAAAGTTGCAGACTTCCCAAGTGAAAATATGATTACCGTTGAAGAGTTACAATACCTGTCAGAAGATTTGTCAATAGACCGGGAATTTCGTAGTTTCGATAGGTTGGATGCATTATTATTACCAACTGATACCGCAGTTTCAAATCTTCCAACCTTTAATGCAACCGACGATAGCATTGAGCGTTTTTTGCATGGACAAGAGATACTTGAGGATAATCAATTTGCTAAAAGTGATCTAGTTAGAATTTATCGTGATTCAGACAATCGTTTTTATGGCATGGCAGAAGTCGATATCGGTGGAAATCTGCAACCTAAGAGAGTAGTTGTTTACAAAGAAAGCTATTTTGGCGAAAACTAAGTTAAAGCACTTGTTTATTATCGCTTCATGGGTATAATACCGGCTCTTTTTGGCATGACTGAATTAGTGATCGGCATGCTGTTGTTTAAACCATCTATCTATATTGGAGATAACTATGTCACTAACTACAGAAGAAATCGCAACAATCATATCTGAGTACGGCGTTAAAGAGGGTGATACAGGTTCACCAGAAGTTCAAGTTGCCTTGTTAAGTCATAACATCAACAAACTTCAAGGTCACTTTAAAGAGCACAAAAAGGACCACCATTCACGTCGTGGTTTATTACGTATGGTTAGTCAGCGTAGAACGTTACTTGATTACCTAAAAGGTAAAAATGTTGAACGTTACCAAAATCTTATCAAGCGTTTAGGCCTACGTCGTTAATTCGGCAGCTTAACGTAAGACATAAAAAAAGCACCTTAGGGTGCTTTTTTTATGTCTGATGATACGTAATTTTTGAGTCTAATACCGTTATTCGCTGCTTACGCAATTAACAATTCGGTTATATACTTATATAATTACTCAGGCAAATAAGTATTTTTAGACTGTTTTCTTTGCGATTTCCTGTAACAACGATTCCAAGTCAGAAATCTTTTCAAGGAGCGTCGAATTTTTCGATTCTAAATTTTTAACCTTATCACTTAGGATTTTTATTTGATTTATTTGATTACTTACTTTTGCACCTGTTTGTTCTGCATTTACATTCACTACCAGAATATCGTTGGCCTGGGTCGATAACTTTTCATTTAAGCCGTTTATGCGATTTAACATCTGTTGAATATTAGTAGTCGCCTCGTTAAGTGTAACCTGGATGTTTTTGACATCAGTACCAAGATTTCCCTTTGTACTTACTAAATCGTTATTCAATGTCTTTATTTCTTCCTGATTACGTCTCCAAGCCGACGCCCACAGTTTGTCCATCTGGCCCCATAGATCTTCGGTTCTTTCGGCTAACTCAGTGACTTTCACGCTAAGCGCCACAGTTGAGTTACCCATCTCTTCATCTGTTGCAGATAAACGTTGTTCGAGGGACTTGAGCCTACTTTCCGTATTTGCCGCTACGGTATTAGCTTGTTCCAGCTGCGCGTAGAGATAAATACAACCGACACTGGCACTTATCGCAACAACCAATACAATTGACATGAATATATTTGAACCATTTGATATTGAATTAGATTCTGGTGGCTCTGGGGGTCTTTTACCTATTGGACGACGTTCATCAACTTCAATATTAATGGGAGCAAAATCTTTATCATTTTGTGACATATGTGTAATTTCTTATAGTATTAAGCTTCTATGGATATGGTAAATCAAAATTTCAAACTATTCATGTTTAAATTTACCTAACTGTCATACTTTTAACCGAGATTCAATGATTTATAGGTATATTTGTGAGCTCGTAAAAATGGATGTAAGGTATAGACACAAATACTGCAATAACATATATTGCGAACCGAGTTCCTAGAATATCGAATATATTATATGAAGTTGACCAGTAAAATATCGTTTACATTAGGTATACGAACGCTCATATTAGTATTAATGCTAGGCTTTGCCATGTCTTTTTTACAAACCTACATCGACTTTAAAAACAGACGAGCAGAAGTAAACGCATCCATTGAGTCAATTATTGATGCATCAAAGGATTCGGCGAAGAACGCTGTTTGGAACTTAGACAACGATTTAGCTGCACTGGTCATTAAAGGCCTTACTTATTTTAATCATTTTTCCTATGTTGCAATCTTAGATGAATGCGACAATGTCCTAGCTCAGTCAAACGACAAAGAGTTGGAGCAATTCAACAAGGTTTTGTCATTTTTTTTAGTCCCTAATATTAAAGAATACATTGTCCCCTTAACCGAGTCTAATTCATCAAAAGTCAGTGCTGGTGAATTACCAATAGAATCTGGAAAAATGCTCGTTCGAATAAATATACACTCTTCACTCAGTGATGTTTATGAGCGAGCGGTAAGAACCTTTATTATCTCACTTGCGGGTTATATTTTTATATCCTTCACACTGGTTTTACTTTATCACTTTAGTTTAGCTGCGCCACTTATGCGCCTAGCTAGCCGCTTTGAAAGAGTAAACACGTCATCTTTTACTGAGCAGTCGATTAGCAAACTTAGAGGTCATGAGTCGGATGAATTTAGCAAAATTATTGATTCAGCAAATGATTTATTAGGACGAATAGCATCAAGTCAAACCCTCCTGACGCAGCGCAGTCAGCGTTTTAGACTAATCCTTGATACTGCCCCTGCGATTATTTATTCATTGGACAATGAGGGTAAGTTTGTATTTGCCAATAAAGCGACTGCGTCATTCTATGGTTTCTCTATATTTGAGCTAAAAGGAAAATTAGCGTCTGAAATTATTCAGCCTGTTGATCCCGCTTTAATGGAGGTCTTGAATAAGTTTATAATGGATAATTCACGACAGATGAACCTGATATTTGAAGCTTATGATTCGCAAAAAGTGAAATGCGTGATGGAAATGTCGCTTGTAAAATTCCATACATACGATGGCCAAAGTATTTTAGTAGTAGGCAACGATGTCACAAAACGCGTTGTTGCAGAAGAGAAAATTGAAAATTTAGCCTATTGTGATTCACTCACAAACTTACCAAATCGTAACAAAGTATATGAAATATTAAACGCTCAAAATATTACAGTTTCAAACAGTCAATACCAAGTGGCTATATTGGCCGACTTAGATCAATTTAAGCGAATTAACGATACGTTGAGCCATAGTGTCGGCGACCAACTAATTATTAAGTTAGCAGAGCGATTATCAACCGAATTTAAGGATATCGGTTTTGTTGCGCGCTTGGGCGCTGATGAATTTCTACTGCACAGTGAACAGCTATCTAGTAATCGAGAGATTGCCAATTCAACCGCGTTTGAACTTGCTGAAAAACTAAGAAAATGTGTGAATAGAGAAATTGACATTGGGTTTCACAGCTATAATTTGTCTGCAAGTTTAGGTGTAGTTGTTTTTAAGCCTGGTTTTGAAACAGCTGATGAAATTTTGCAGTATGCAGATACTGCTATGTACGAATCTAAAAAAGCGGGTCGTAATTGCTCAACATTGTTTATAGATAAAATGGCAACGGAAGCGGCTAAATTACTTAAGTTAGAACGCGATATAAGTACTGCAATTATTAAAGATGAATTCTTTTTCGTGCTTCAGCCATTGATATCATCTGTAACCATGGAAGTTACTTCGGCAGAGGCGCTTATTCGCTGGCAGCGAGATGATAAGATCGTTGCACCTGACGATTTCATTCCTTTTCTTGAAGAAAGTGCGTTGATCATTGATGTTGGTGACAAAATGCTAACCAAAGTGTGCGAATTTTTAGTGCAATTGAAACAGCAGGGGCTTTTGGCTGCTTCTTTTAAAATCGCTGTCAACATTAGTGGTAAGCAATTGTCAAAAAGCAATTTCATAGACAAAGTAACTAATGTGTTGAGAAAATATCAGATTGCTGGTCATTATCTTGAATTTGAAATCACCGAAAGCGTCGCGCTAGACAATCTAAAAGACACTATAAATAAAATAAATCAATTAAAAAAAATCGGTATCAGTTTTAGTCTGGACGATTTCGGTACGGGCTATAGTTCACTTAGTCATTTAAAAGACTTGCCGGTTGATAAACTGAAAATTGACCAGTCATTTATTAATGATATTAATGTTGATAAACAAGATGAAAATCTCGTTAAATCGATTCTTCAACTTGCTGTCAACCTAGGTATTGTTACTGTTGCCGAAGGGGTTGAAACAAAGGAACAAGTAGAGTGGCTAAAAGAAAATGGAAGCATGTTATTACAAGGTTACTATTTCAGTCGACCAATCTTACCTGCTGAATTCGTTGATAAATATTTAACTCCAAGTATACAGTAATCGTTTTTTTAAAGGGATAATCCGACTACGGATTGGATTCTTCCTAGCCTTGTATTTATATTACTTAGCTTTAGTTCGTTGGTATAAATATCTGTTTAAGCGCATTTACTAGGTTTTTACTTACAATTGGTTTAGTTAAGTAGTCATTCATGCCGCAATTCAGGGCAATGTCGCGGTCCTCCTGCAGTGCATGTGCTGATATACCAATAATGGGTAAGGTGATATCGCCACTTTGTCTTATAATTTTAGTTGCTTCAATGCCATCCAACACAGGCATTTGAACATCCATCAACACCAAATCATATGCTCTATTTATTCTAAGTGCCTCAACGGCCTCACTGCCGTTATTTGCTACGTCGTAGGTCAATCCAAAACTTTTTAACATTTCTCCCATGACTATCTGATTTATCTCGTTATCTTCAACTAGCAGTATATGTCCTTTGAACTTGGCTACTTTGGTTTCGGTTTTGGCTTTACAAAGAAGACTAGATTCATTATTAATATCCGCGTCATTATTTAATACCGATATAAAGTGATTGATGTTTTCAAATGAAAACGGGTGGGATATTACGGGGCATTGGTATTCGGCTGTTATTTTTGTAGCTAGCTTCAACGGTTGCATTTTTGTCACACAACCAAAATTGACTTTATGTTCTTTAAAATATTGAAACGTGGAATGTAAAGATTGGGCATGTTCAAAATCATGAATATCAAATATAAATACAGTTTCTTTTTGAACACTCAGGTCGTCAAATTCATGATAGGACTTATATAGCGCAGCGGGCATGATGATTTTTACATATTCAGCGTAAAGTAAGGGGGGAGCATCCGACACATAAATCAACTCTTTTTTAATGCTCTTTATTGTGGTGGAGATTACATCCTCTCCTTCTCTTATAAGCTTGAATGAGCAGATGAATGTGCTGCCAAACCCAATTTTTGAGGTCACTTTTATTTCACCATACATTAAGGCGGTTAACTGTTTTACTATTGCGAGACCAAGTCCCGTTCCTCCATATTTTCGACTTATCGAATTATCACCCTGAGTAAACGGCGAAAATATTGATTCGAGTCTATTTTCTTCTATGCCAACACCAGAATCCATTACTTGAACCTCGAGAAAAAACATATCAGGCTCATCGCTTTCGTTATACAGAAAAGAAACAGAGATAGTGCCGGAATGAGTGAATTTGATTGCGTTATTGGTTAAATTTAAAATGACTTGAGAGATTCTTAATGAATCACCAATGGCTTTGAGGGGCAAGCGGGGATCAATAAATATTTCTATGTTAAGTTGTTTCTCGGATGCTGGTGAAACTGTAAATGCGCTAAGGCTGTTAAACAGTATAGTGAGAGAAAATCGACTATTTTCGATATTAAGTTTATCAGCTTCGATTTTTGAGAAGTCTAAAATATCTTTGATTACATTCAGTAATATCTGACTTGAATAAGCGACTTTTTCTAGATGACTTCTAACTTTAGGATCAAGCGAACTTTGGAGAGACATATCAATCAAACCAATAATACCGTTCATAGGTGTTCTAATTTCATGACTCATATTCGCTAAGAATCTACTTTTGGAGGCATTCGCTATTTCAGCTTGATTTATTGCTTCAGCTAACTCGAGGTTAAGTGTTTCTTGTTCATTATTTAACTGTTGTGATTCTTCTAGTAGCTCTTTAGTTTGCTGGTTTTTTTTGCTAAATACACTTGCCGAACCTGCCAGTCTGCCGATCTCATCCTTACGATTTACAAAAGGAATATCGACATCATCTTCGCCCTTAGCCAAACGGTCGAAAACGCGGGTAATCCCGTGTAGTGGAATAAATATGCGAGTAGCTACAATAAATGCAATTAGTATAGTGATGAATATCCCCACTATTGCTGATATATTCATTTGAGATTGTGATTCGCTAATGTTGATTTTTATTTGCTGGTTTGTTTCATTCGCAAACAAGGCAGATTTTTGCGCCATTTCTTGGGATAAAAATAAAAACTCGTTAGCAGAGCCGGCCATGATAACGTTTACTAGATAAATATATCCTTGAGTGGCATGTGTTAGTTGAATGAATGTTTTATTTACTTTATCTATTTGAGCGTTTACCAATATCTTATCTTGAGCATATCCTTCGATGTTTCGCACGATTTCTTTTGCAATAAAAAGCTTATTTGAAAATTGCTTATTTAATACAGAGCTTGGATTCAATAGATATCGATATGCTAGGTTTTCAGCGGAATAAAAGTATACTTTTAAACTGTCATTTTGTTGAGTTAAATTAACAAATTGAGCACTACCAAGTAACTCTTCAATATCTCCTATTAGTCCTTCCTTAAAGTAGGTGTCTCTGAGTTTACGACCTTCAACAACACTAATGAAATTGGTGGAATAGTTGTCAATATGAAATTGCATTGCTTCGATTTGAATTCTTGCTTCTTCTGCGGTTTGACCTTCGGTAGTGCCAAGTTGTATTTTGTCCAATCTGCTTTTTATTTCTTGGAACAATATATCAAACCGTCTGACAGCTGAATTACTTCCGGTATTTTTAAATATAAGAACTTGTCTTTGCAAGTCCAAAACGTCCCGTTCTAATTCGTGAACTAGTTTTTCTTTGGAAATGGTTTTTTGATAATTAGAAAACTCATTAATTAACTGAGTTTGATTTAGTTTTGCGAAAACAATTTGTCCAATTTCTATTAACAAAAAAATAGATAGAAAGAGGGTGATCTGAACTTTTAAAGAAAATATCTTATTATTCTTTTTCATGTTTAGTGAGCGCTATGAGCTAAGAAATTCATACCATTTTTCCAAACTGTATTCGTAAGTAGGCATAACAGTATTCCACACTGCAACGTTTTCAAATCTTTTTTCATAACTTCCGCCAGACCTGAACGCTCCTTTTTTTACTGAGACCTTCCCATCAGTGCCTGTTAAATCGTAGGGTGCAACTTTGCCTTTGTACCAGTAGTCATATTCACCCAACGTTAGAAATGGTTTTGATCTATTGGAGTTTGAAATATAGTACCCCTGACGAGCAATAAATGCGCCTGCCCATCCAGATAACCACCAGTTCATATATTCATATGCAACACCTTCCTGGCGTTTATTTATTTTTGAAGATAGGCACATTACGCCATGCCATCCTCTATATCCCTCTTTGGGGGCTGCAAAAGTTACAGGTATGTTTTGACCATTTAAGCTTGAGACTGCTGGTGAAAACATACTTTCTATGACCACTCTGTTTGATTTCATAAATCGCACAGACTCAGGAACTGATGTCCAGAAACCACTAAAATGCCCGCGTTGCTTATAGTTAATTAAAATTTCAAACAGTTTATCTAGCTCTCGTGTTGTCATAGAACCGATGTTTTTGAATTCTATTAATCCTTTGGCTTGTGCAGCTAATGCTAAATCAAACAAACCGATTGTAGGTTCATTCACGATGCCAACCTTGCCCCTGTTTTCCTCATTAAGTAGCCAGCCCCAGCTCTCTGTTTCATAGGGGATACCTTTGTCAATGACCGAGGTGTTGTAGCCAAATGAGTCAACATTATGCACATAGGGTAGATAACTCAGGCTGTCTGTATCATTGTTATTCAGCGTACCGTCTTTTTGAATATGCAATAGCTTGTAAGGGGCATCACCTGCACCAATTTTTGCTTTTGGCGTAACTCGTCCAGTTTTGGTCAATGAATTAATTTCATCCCAATAAGTTATGCGACGTTTATCAATTGGCTTAATACTGCCAGAGCGCCATAAAACATTAATACTATTTGACCATTGTTCATACAAATCAAAGCTTTCCGGCGACATTGATGCTTTTTGTAAAACGGCAGCGCTGCCTTTAGGCTCGAAAATAAGATCAATACCTAAGTCATCCATTGCTTTTTGACGCAGTTCGTCTTGCAGAGTGACATGAGTGCCCAATACCCTTAGTCGTGGTCGTGATTTGCCAATAGCGAAAGTTGAAAAAGGAAGTACAGTGGCGGCACTAACTATTGCTGCAGATTTAAGAATGTGTCGGCGTTGCTTATCTACATTGTTATACAAACTATCCATAATGCCTCTTATTGGCTGTAAAACTCAATTTGTAAAAGACGACATAGTCTAAATGTAGATTAAGCTAACATGCTTTAATTTCATTAAGTTTAATAGGATTACATATTTAAAAAAATAGTGTTCTTTTTAATAAAAGCCTAACTTTCTTATGCTAATGTAGCATTGAATAAAATTTATGTCTTATTTTATTGTCGCCTGATACTTAAGCTTTGTTGGGGTTGCAATAATAAGGAGTTAACGTTTAATTCCTATTCCGGTAATTGCATTGAAATGGAAAGTACTCAAACAATGAATATTGGACTTCCCCCAGCCTGATAGACAAAAATCGTCTATAGTTTAAGCATAGGGGAAACATATGAGTAACCAACGTTATACACCGGAATTTAAAGATGAAGCAGTAAGACAAGTTATTGATGGTAGGCATTCTGTTCAAGAGGTGGGGCAGCGATTAGGAGTCTCTGCTCATAGTATTTACAAATGGGTAAACGCGGTGAAGCCAAACAATTCGGCCAAGCATGATGAAGAACTATTGGCCGTTAAAAGTGAAATACTAAAATTAAAATCAGAATTACGCCGAACTGAAGAAGAGCGAGACATCTTAAACAAGGCCACAAAGTACTTTGCAAGTCAGCCAGAGTAAAGTACCAGTTTATTAATGAACATCGCTTTGAATTTGGAGTCGCCACTATGTGCCGCGTCTTAATAATTGTGCGTGCCGGTTTTTATTTTTGGTTACATAAGCCATTGTCAGACAAAGCGATTGAAGATACACGCCTGTTGAAGCTGATTAAAACATCATATGACGCAAGCCATGGTATATATGGAGCAAACCGCGTTGTACTTGACCTTAAAGAGTTTGGTGAACAATGCGGGCGAAACCGTGTAGCCAGAATTACGAGAAGTCTTGGTATATAAATGCCTTGCGCGGCTATAAAGCGCCTAGAGTTATCCAAGGACGTCCCTCTATTGTCGCGCCGAACAGATTGGAAAGAGGTTTTACCATCAACACTCCAGACACAGTATGGGTGACGGATATAACCTACATTAGAACCTGGCAAGGCTGGTTATATTTAGCCGTCGTCGTTGATTTATTCTCACGCAAAGTGGTCGGTTGGTCTATGAAACCGTCATTGAACAGAGAAATTGTATTGGATGCATTGCTAATGTCAGTTTGGCGACGAAAGCCATGGTGCATTCTGATCAAGGCTCACAATACAGCAGCGATGATTGGCTACGCTTCTGCAAATTACATAACTTAGAGCCAAGCATGAGTCGCAGAGGAAACTGCTGGGACAATGCCGTCGCTGAATCTTTCTTTAGTAGTTTAAAAAAAGAACGTGTTAGAAGACGTGTCTATAAAACAAGAGATTTAGCCAAAGCCGACATTTTCGATTATATTGAGGCATTGTATAACCGAGTACGTCGCCATACCCATTTGGGTGGTGTTAGCCCCGAGAACTTTGAAATAGCCTCAAAATGAGGCAGGAATTTGCCAAAAATAGTAGGGGAAGTCCAATCATATGCGTTGGAATACGTTGTTTAAAGTACCAGATTTGATTACGTTGGAAAAGGTAGGATGGTATTGAAATTGCCATATCAGCTCCACTAAATGTGTCTCAGTTTGTGTACCAAAACATACGAATTTAGTGGGCTAGAAATAGATAAGCCCCTAAAAATAAGGGGCTTATCGGTATTGGTGGAGCTGGCGGGAATTGAACCCGCGTCCAGAAAGCGTCAACCTTTGGTACTACATGCTTAGTTTGTCATTTATTTAATCCTATGGACCCCGACAAACAGGGTTCCTTCGGACTGGCCTAATACTATTTCGCGGTTCAACCTTAGACAAGTATCCCTCGCTATTTCACTAGTATGACCTTCCGTACCTCAGTTAGTGAAAAGAACTTGAGTGGAAGGGCCTATGCAGGGTATTAAGCTGCTAGTGCGTAGTTTTCGTCGTTTGCGACTATTTTTTTGCGGCTTTTTTAAGAGGCCAGCCGCACCTCTGCATGCACCTCCAGCATCATTGAATCCTGTCGAATCCAGAGCAGCCCC
>JBLIKA010000072.1:0-18400 GCA_047637355.1 Glaciecola sp.
ATTGATGCATTGAATGAACGGCAGATCAAACATAAATTAAGTGCTAAACATCTTTATCACGACAGAGATGAAATTACCGTAATAATACTCACTGGTTCACATTTACTCTAATAAATTCATATTGTTAAGTTATATTGTGCACGCTTGTTGCGGATTTTATTAGCTATTGTTTACGATGTTTTTTAATTCTTTTTAAAGAATACACTGAAAACAGTGTAATTCGTCCGCAATAATCTATATAATCCGCCCCGATTTTTTAGAACCTATAAAGTGGAAACATGACCGATTTAGCACACTACAGAAACATAGGTATTTTTGCTCACGTTGACGCGGGTAAAACGACCACAACAGAACGAATTTTGAAACTTACCGGTAAAATCCATAAAACCGGCGAAGTTCATGATGGTGAATCAACCACGGACTTCATGGAACAAGAAGCAGAGCGCGGTATTACTATTCAGTCTGCTGCGACTACATGTTTCTGGAAAGAACACCGCATGAACATCATCGATACTCCAGGACACGTTGACTTCACAGTTGAAGTTTACCGTTCATTGAAAGTACTTGATGGTGGAGTGGGTGTTTTCTGCGGATCTGGTGGTGTTGAGCCACAATCAGAAACAAACTGGCGCTACGCGAACGACTCAGAAGTTGCACGAATTATCTTCGTAAACAAAATGGACCGTATGGGTGCTGACTTCTACCGTGTTGTTAAGCAAATTAAAAACGTGTTGGGTGCAAATCCGCTCGTTATGGCTTTGCCAATTGGTATTGAAGACGACTTCGTAGGTATCGTTGATGTACTTGAGAAAAAATCATACATTTGGGATGACACTGGTCTTCCAGAGAACTTCACTGTCGGTGAAGTGCCTGCTGATATGGTTGACAAGGTAAATGAATACCACGAACTTCTAATTGAAACAGCGTTAGAGCAAGACGACGAATTGTTGATGGCATATATGGAAGGTGAAACACCGTCTCTAGCTGACGTCAAGCGTTGTATCCGCGACGGTACTCGTAAGCTTGAGTTCTTCCCAACATATTGTGGTTCTGCATTTAAGAACAAGGGTGTTCAAAATATTCTTGACGCCGTTGTTGATTACTTGCCGGCCCCAGCTGAAGTTGATCCACAAGATTTGACTGATGAATTTGGTCAGCCGAATGGCTTAAAAGCGATTGTTTCTCCCACAGAACCTTTCCGTGCTTTAGCATTTAAAATCATGGATGACCGTTTTGGCGCATTAACCTTTATCCGTATTTATTCTGGTACGTTGAGTAAAGGTGACAGCATTCTTAACTCGTTTACTGGTAAGTCAGAACGAGTAGGCCGCATGGTTGAAATGCACGCGAATGACCGTACTGAAATAAGTACAGCTCAAGCTGGTGATATCATTGCTATCGTGGGTATGAAGAACGTGCAAACAGGTCATACATTATGTGACCCGAAACATTCTTGTACACTAGAACCAATGGTTTTCCCTGAGCCAGTTATTTCTATTGCAGTTGCACCTGCTGATAAAGGCTCTACTGAGAAGATGGGTATTGCAATTGGTAAAATGGTTGCTGAAGATCCAACATTCAAAGTTGAAACGGATGAAGATTCGGGCGAAACAATTTTGCGTGGAATGGGTGAGCTTCACTTAGATATCAAAGTAGACATTCTTAAGCGTACTTACGGTGTTGAGTTGACTGTTGGTAAGCCTCAAGTTGCATATCGTGAGACAATCACTAAAGAAGTTGATGATTCATATACGCATAAGAAACAATCTGGTGGTTCTGGTCAGTTTGGTAAAATTGATTATAAAATCCGTCCAGGTGAAGCAAATAGTGGTTTTACATTTGTTTCTAAAGTTGTTGGTGGTAACGTTCCTAAGGAATTTTTCCCTGCAATTGAGAAAGGTTTTAGAGGCATGATGGGTCAAGGTGTTATGGCTGGATTCCCCGTATTGGATGTCGAAGTTGAACTTTATGATGGTGGTTTCCATGCCGTGGATTCATCTGCAATTGCATTTGAAATTGCTGCAAAAGGCGCTTTCCGTCAGTCAATCCCGAAAGCTGGTCCACAATTAATTGAACCTATTATGGCTGTTGATGTTTATACGCCAGACGACCATGTTGGTGATGTTATTGGTGATTTAAACCGTCGTCGCGGTATGATAAAAGATCAACAACCAGGTGTTACTGGTGTGCGCGTTAAAGCCGATGTACCACTTTCAGAAATGTTTGGATATATTGGTTCGCTTCGCACAATGACATCGGGCCGTGGTCAGTTTTCTATGGAATTCTCACACTACAATCCTTGCCCAGCTAACGTTGCTGAATCTGTTATTGAAGAAGTTAAAGCGAGAAAAGCAGCTAAGAAATAATGTTTTGAGCTAATGAAATATCTAAAAAACCCAGCTTTAGCTGGGTTTTTTTATGTCAGTAATATTTACATGATGTAAGCCAAGGCGTTTGGCCCTTAGCCGATCTAGGGTTGCTATCAGGTTTTGAATATCATCGGCATCTCGGTATTTGCAAGTATTCTCTAACTTTTTGAAATGATAATGCTTTCACAATAGTACTCGTTTCTTGGCAGTACTCCAAAAGTTACCTTTCAAAGTTAGGTGAAAATCAACGTTAATCCTCTTAATTATTTACTAGTAAATTGCGATTGTAAGGTCATCATGTGTTTATGCAGCCGGAGTCTAAGTGTTTCAAATGCGATTTTTTGCTGTATTTTTGTATATTTCCACTCGTAATATTCTTTAACTATAAAGCCAAGCGAACTAGTGGCTAGTGGCGTTAATTGCGGACCTATTCGCTGACTAAATTGTTGTAATGTCTCATTCTCGATGCGGGATAATTTTTGCTTTTCGAAAAATTTAAACAGCTTATTTATCCATTTACTTTCATCAGATGCCTTTGGTTTGCGCTTTGGTACAAACAACAAACTAATAAATAGCCCAATAATCACAAAACTACCAATAAGGGCGTAACTGAAGCTTTCAGCTTTTATATTTCCAAATATTCGTTTTAGCAGTGACTTTTGCCTTTCTTGGTTGTAACTCAATATAGATTGATCCCACGTATGATCCATCTGTGCCATCAAAAGTCTTAATTGATTAAATACTGCATATTGTTTTAAGTTAGTTAGGGAAAACGGAGATTTGTCCCTAAATTCTCGTCGATTTTGTATCATACTTAGCAGACCGGATAAAACTCTATTAGGTGCAACGATTGCCGTGGGGTCTATGCGAATCCATCCTTTGTCATTATCCCAAGCTTCTACCCACGCGTGTGCGTCAAATTGATGCACACTTATTACATTGCCAGATTGCACCTCTCCGCCTTGATATCCTGTCACGATGCGAGCTGGTACGTTTGCAAGGCGCAACATATAGGTGAGGGCGGATGCATAGTGGGAACAAAATCCGGCTTTGTTTTTAAACAAGAATTCATCAATAGGTGCAGATTGCATTAACGGTGGTGAAAGTGTGTAGCTAAAATCACTACTTAAAAAGGGCGATGTTAACTTGTCTATTTTTTCTTGAGTTGTCATCGATGCATTAATATTCTGGATGACGAAGTCAACAGTATCTGGGTTACCCTCTGCTGGTATTTGTAAATATTGAGACAAATTTTCATAGCCTTTGTAAATGTTTAAAGGCTGTTCTACAAATGATTTAATAGCGTATAAGCCCCTCGTATATAAAGGTCTGCTGCCGGTTAATTGAAACTGTTGATTGATTGATATAGTTTGCGTTGATAGACCTCGGATTAAAATCGGAATATCTAGAGAATATAGCCATTTTGTTGATGTCGGCTGGGCTATCACAATGTAATCTAATGATGGCCCCTGAAATTCTATTGCTTTGGGACCATCAAAACTATTATCTCGTTTCGAAATAGACCAGCTTTTTCCATCAAATTCGTCTAATACAATAGCACGCCAATAACGCTGTTGTGGAGACGGCAAGGAACCCGTAAATTCGGCCCTGAAAACTAACTCATCCGACTTTGCTAGATTTGCAATGTCACCGGGTGTCATTTTTTCAGATAAGCCCGTTGTATTAGATTGGTTAATTGGCATTTGCCATAACGGAGACAATTTGGGTGTAACAAAGAACAATAAAGCGGCTATTGGGATTGCTTGTAAAAGAAGAATAACAGTGTGCTTTGAATAATTATTTAGGCTCGTCTCTTTAACTTTAATGGCGTGTAATGCGCAAAACATGAAGATAACGAGCAGTGCGTAAAATAAACTATTTAGTAAACTTTGATGGAAAATAAGGCCACACGCAACCAAAAATAGCTGAATTGACACAACCATTTGATAGTCACCAGTATGGTGTAAATTTAGAATTTTTAAGCAACAAGCAACCACGAGCAAATTAATCATCGTTTTTAATAAGCCATGATCTGTCGCTAACCAAATTAAAATTGAGATGCATAGAATAGCTAGTAAATTCAATATTGAATTTTTAAGAGGGCTACTGTGCTTAATTGACTTGTATAAGGTAATGCAAAATGAGCAAGCACATAAGACTAAAACCCATCCCATTAATGGCTCTATTAATGAGATTATGAGGGCAGCAAAGGTACCTAATGTTATCAATGAAGCAATTTTTTGATTGTGGACTTTAACTCTTTGCATGTTGCGGGTGCTCCATTTCGGTAGCATCATCGTTGTCGCAAATATTATGCTGGGCTTGGTTGTGGCGATATAATGCAACGGTTTCTAAACATTTTTGTTTATGTTGCATGCCAGTGTTTGGCATTATTTGTTGTTTTCCAATTGAAAAACCGAAGATTGCTCCTTGATTGCTTAATTCGAGTATTTGAAAGGTAACTTCGCTAAGTGCATATTCAACGTTCCCATTAAAGTAATCACTGAAATGTAACCAGCCTGATATTGCAGAACGTTCACTAAAATCTTTACTAAGTAAACCTTGGCCTTTTGCAAAATGTTTCCATGACACATGATGAATAGGGTCCGAATCGCGATAGTCTCTTATACCCTGTAAGTCTTCTGAAGTGACTGTAACACCTGATTTATTGCCTGTATTACCTTTTGAATTCTGCTGGCGTAATTTTAAACTGCAAGCAAGAGGGGCCGGAAAAACGAAAAACTGGCTAGGTACAGAAAGGTGTGACCAACATCTAAATAATCCGAAGGGGAAAATACTCTCAATTGACACTCTAGGTAGCTCATGTAAGCCTCTTGAGAATTGATGTATTGTAATAGTGTTTACACCATCTTCTAAGTATTCATAAACAGGATAACGTTTGCTAAAAATAGCGATATTTGACAACGAGTGGAGTGCTGTTCTATTTGCTTTGTGCGACAAATTAAGTTGCAATTGAACATGTTTATTGGCAAAGGAATTTTGGATTGGTCGAAAGGCAATATGAAATTGCACAAAGCTAACATAACTATGAAATAAGGCGAGTAGCAAAAGCGCGAACACAAAGTAACAAAACATTAAAATGACGTTGTTTTGGTAATTGGTACCTAAGATGAACAAACAACTCATTAAGCCTACAATAGCCCAACCAAATCGAGTCGGTAGTATAAATGTGTTGTTCACATCCATCTGATAAGCGGGACTTGATGGAATTCGCTTATCCAACCATTTGTCGATACGTTCTTGAGTCCAGTACTTCATAAAAAATTCCTAAGCGGCAATAGGGTCGACTTTTTTTAATAACTGAACGCTAAGTGAACTGGTATTTTGTGCGAACTGGTCTTGACCTCTTAGTCGATGTTCAGTGACCGATGGAAAGATCATTTGTACATCTTCAGGAATAACGTAAGTTCTATCATGTATAAACGCAAACGCTTGTGCGCAGTGATATATTGCTTTTGAGGCTCTGGGAGATAACGCATTCGGGAATTCAGGATTGTCTCTGGTTGTATTAACGAGTGTTAATATATAATCAACTACCGCTTCGCTGACCACAACCTCAGACACTTGTTTTTGCAGTTCTAAAAGCTGTTGGGTGTCTAATACTGTTTGACTAAACGAACGGTCATTGTTATTTAACAACATGGATTTTTCAGCTTCAAAGTTAGGAAAACCTAATGACAATTTCATTGTGAAACGATCAATTTGCGACTCGGGCAACGGGTAGGTACCTGATTGAAATAACGGGTTTTGAGTTGCAATTACAAAGAAGGGCATGGGTAATTCGTAACTGTTGCCGTCAATTGTTACTTGGCTTTCAGCCATAGCTTCAAGCAATGCACTTTGGGTTTTAGGACTCGCTCTATTTATTTCGTCGGCTAACAACACTTGGTGAAATATTGGACCAGGGTGAAAGCTAAATTGATGGCTGTCGGGTTCATATATATTGACGCCTAACATATCCGCAGGAAGCAAGTCTGAAGTAAACTGGACCCGCGCATAATCCATACTAAGAACCGAAGCTAAGCATTGGCTCAACGTTGTTTTGCCCATTCCTGGCAGGTCTTCTAATAACAAATGACCTTTAGCTAATAAGCAAACGAGAGCTAATTGTATTTGCTCATCCTTGCCTTTAATTTTTTGTCTTATGGCTGTCACACAACTTTCTATATCTTTTCGCATCTGAGTTTTATATTCGCCATATGTTTTTTGCACTAACCGCTCTTAGTTTTAGTGTAATTGAATTAGTGAAAAACTACCTTTACCGGATTAATACCTACGTATGTAGGTTTTTTCTGAAATTAAAGGTAACATATTACCGTCAGAAAACTTGTTGAAAAGGGAAAAATATGAGTCTTCATCCAATGGCAGGACAACCTGCCACTACCGATATGCTAATTAATGTAGCTCGTCTAATAACCGATTATTATTCATTTGTGCCTTCAGTTGAAATAGCTCAACAAAGAGTCAGTTTCGGGACATCTGGGCATCGTGGGTGCTCTTCTCTCATTACCTTTAATGACATACATATTGCTGCGATTTCGCAAGCGCTAGTTGAGTATAGAACGGCACATGACATCACCGGACCAATATTTATCGGTATGGACACTCACGCGCTGTCTGAAGCGGCAGTTACGACTTGTATCGAGGTGCTGGCGGCGAATAACGTAGATATCGTTATTCAAGAAAACAACGGTTTCACACCCACTCCGGTCATTTCTCATTGTATCTTGGGTTATAACAAGGGCAGAAGCAGTGGTTTTGCAGACGGTATTGTAGTTACGCCGTCACATAATCCTCCGTCTGATGGTGGTTTAAAATATAACCCTCCCCACGGCGGCCCCGCTGACTCAAATGTCACCAATCAAATTCAAAACCGAGCCAATGAAATTATTGCTAACGGCTGCAAGCAAGTCAGGCGGATGACCATTGCAAAAGCAATGCAATCGAATCATGTAAATCAAATTGATTTTGCCACTGCTTATATTAATGAACTAGACCAAGTAATTAATATGTCCGGTATTGCTGATGCGAAATTGAAGCTTGGAACAGATCCCTTAGGTGGTTCAGGTATTTATTATTGGGATAGAATCGCAGAGCAATACAACCTAAACATCGAGGTAGTAAACAAAAAGGTGGATCAACAATTTAGCTTTATGCATTGCGACAAAGACGGCAAGATTAGGATGGACTGCTCGTCGGCAAGTGCGATGGCTGGCCTCATAAAGCTTAAAGATAAGTATGATTTAGCGTTTGGTAACGATCCAGATTTTGACCGACATGGCATAGTTACTTCATCGGCTGGATTGATGAATCCAAATAATTATCTTGCCGTTGCGATCAACTACTTATATCAACATCGTGGACAATGGCCTAGTCGTTTGCATGTTGGGAAAACATTGGTTTCCAGCAGTATGATTGATCGTGTTTGCACTAGCTTGGATCGACAAGTCAAGGAAATGCCAGTCGGTTTTAAATGGTTTGTCGAAGGCTTAAATGCACAGACGATTGGCTTTGCGGGCGAAGAATCTGCAGGGGGTATTTTTTTAAGACACAATGGAACTCCTTGGGCTACGGATAAAGATGGTTTTATTATGTGTCTGTTAGCAGCTGAAATGACAGCCATAGTCGGCGAAGATCCATCTGAACAATATGAAAAGCTAACTCAAGTTCATGGAACCCCGTCTTATACCCGCATTGATGTTGCAGCTACATTGGAACAAAAAAATGCATTGTCTAGTATGACAACAGATGTGGTTACGACGACCCAATTAGCGGGTGAGCAAATTATTAATGTGCAAACTCATGCACCGGGCAATAATGCGCCTATTGGTGGAGTAAAAGTGAGTACAGAAAATGGCTGGTTTGCAGCTAGGCCATCGGGGACTGAGAACGTTTATAAAATTTATGCTGAGAGCTTTCTGGGTGAAACTCACTTACAAAAATTAGTAAAAGAGGCAGAAGAACTAGTGTCTTTAGTTTTGGAAAAAAGCTAATTGTTATAAATTATCGTTAATATTGTTATTCAAATGTAAATATATTTCATAAACTTTATTGTTTGGGTAAATGATTCTCGTTGGTTTACATTTTTTTAACAATGCACGCGCGTTTTTATGAAAATTTAATGGTTTTATTTCAATACCTGTAATAAAATTACAGGTAGTTATTTTTAATAAGAGAAATAAAATTATGGCATCTTCCAATAAAGCCACCAGTTCATCCGCACAAGCTTCTGTAAAAGCCGATACGGTTAAAGCCATGTTAAAAAAATCAACAAAAGCAAAATCTGTTAACAGCTTGGAAATTAAATTTACTAAAGCAGAGATAAAACAATCTATCGTTCGGCATTTGCATTCAACGCTCGGAACTGATGAAAATAAAGCAAATAATCATGCATGGTGGAAAGCTACCAGTGCAGCGATGCAGGAACTTGTGCTAGAGCGTTTGCGGACGACCCAAAAAACCCATTATATAAATGATACTCGCGCGGTTCATTATTTTTCTGCTGAATTTTTAATGGGACGTTTACTCTCAAATAACATGCATAACTTTAATCTGTTTGAGACAGCGGATGCGGCCTTAAAAGAGTTAGGTGTTGAATTAACTGATGTGCTCGAAGAAGAACCCGATATGGCCTTAGGCAATGGGGGTTTAGGCCGTCTGGCTGCCTGTTTCCTTGATTCTTTAGCCACAATGGAGTTACCTGCAATTGGATACGGTATTCACTATGAACATGGTTTATTTCGCCAAGAAATAAAAAATGGAGCGCAAATTGAGCGACCAGATAGTTGGAGGCATTATGGAAACCCATGGGAAATATGCCGTCCTGAGTCAACTCAGGAAGTACCACTATATGGTTATGTTGAAACGAAATATGGTGAAAACGGTCGCGTTCAAAAAGAATGGCATCCTGGTAACATAGTGAAGGGCGTTCCTTGGGATATTCCTATAGTAGGTTACGGTGCCAAGACAGTTAACGTATTGCGCTTGTGGCAAAGTGAGTCGTCTGATTATTTCAACTGGGATGTATTTAATTCAGGCGGCTATGTTGATGCCCAGCGAGAAAACATACAAGCTGAAACTATTTCAAAAGTGTTATACCCAAATGATGAAACTGAAGCTGGCAAAGAGCTTCGTTTAATTCAGCAATATTTCTTTTGTGCTTGCTCGTTGAAAGATATTATTCGTCGTTATAAAAGAGCTCACGGTGATGATTGGAGCCGTTTTTCTGAGCAAGTTGTAATCCAACTAAACGACACTCATCCGGCCATAGCTATTCCAGAGTTAATGAGAATATTAGTTGACAGAGTTGCGCTTGATTGGGACACGGCATGGGGAATTTGCACTAAAACATTCGCTTATACAAACCATACTTTGTTACCTGAAGCGTTAGAACGATGGCCGGTGAGAATGATTGAGAAAATCTTACCAAGACATATTGAAATTATTTATGAGATCAACCATCGTTTTCTTTCATTAGTTGAGAAAAAATGGCCTGGTAACAATGTTATAAAAGCCAAACTTTCTATTATCGAAGAAAGTACAGAAAAGATGGTACGAATGGGCAATCTTTCTGTTATTGGCTCATTTGCGGTGAATGGAGTGGCCGAAATTCATTCAAAATTAGTCAAAAAGAACCTGTTTCCTGAGTTTGATGCACTTTGGCCTGGCAAACTGACAAACGTGACAAATGGCATTACACCTCGTCGTTGGTTAAAGGCATGTAATCCTTTATTATCTGAACTTATTGGTAAGAAAATTGGAAATGACTGGCCGTCTGACCTGACCCGTTTAAATAAGCTTTCGGAGTTTGCTGACAACACGACTTTTCAGAATCAGTTCATGAAAGTTAAGCAGAAAAACAAAGAGGCACTAGCCGCCGAAATTAAGTTTCTAACTGGAATTAGTGTCGATACAAAAGCAATTTTTGATATTCAAATTAAACGCTTACACGAATATAAGCGTCAACACTTAAACTTATTACACATTCTGGCTCTTTATAAACGGTTACTTGAAAACCCAAGTTACGACATGCATCCTCGGGTTTTTATTTTCGGTGCAAAAGCCGCGCCTGCTTATACGTTAGCCAAGGATATTATCTTTGCTATTAATAAAGTGGCCGATAAAATAAATAATGATGTGCGCGTAAATCAAAAAATTAAAGTCGTATTTTTACCAAACTACCGAGTGTCACTTGCCGAGAAAATGATACCTGCAGCCGATGTATCGCAACAAATATCAACGGCAGGTAAAGAAGCTTCAGGCACGGGTAACATGAAGTTGGCGCTTAACGGGGCAATTACGATTGGCACATTAGATGGTGCTAATATAGAAATTGCAGAAGAAGTTGGTGATGACAATATCTTTATTTTTGGTATGACAGTGGATGAAGTCACAGCACTATCGAGAAAAGGGTACAACCCGTTTGATATTTATTACCATAATAAAGAAGTTAAGTCTGTGTTGGATTGGTTAGACTCGGACTACTTCACACCAGGTCAACCAGGTGCACTATCTGCTTTGAAAAACAGTATGTTGTCGGGTGGCGACCCGTATATGTGCTTAGCTGATTTTGAATCATATAGCGAAGCCAATATAGCCCTTGACATAGCTTATAGAGACAAGCCAAGATGGGCTAAGATGGCAATTCTCAATACTGCAAAAATGGGTAAGTTTACATCAGATCGATCCATTGCTGATTACGTTAAACGAATTTGGAAATTGACTCCATGTGTTGTTGAATAAATGTTTTAATTTTATTCTATGGATTAAAAGCCAACGTCAATTTGGCTTTTTTTTTCAAAGATTATACCAAAGCAGCCGATATATTGTATATTCAACCTAAGAAGTTAACGTACAATGTTAACTTTATTGCCTTTTTCGTTACTTTTTTTTGGCGTACAATTTTTTATGATTCAAAAGCACCAAAGTTTGTCTACAATTTCCAACCGACACCACTTTATCGATATCATCGAAGGGGTTGCAAGCTCACACCCTTATTTTTCGCTAATGCTCGTTGATGTTATGCGCTTTTCAGATGTTTCTTCCGCCTTTGATCATAAAGCGGGTGATCAAATCTTACTGCAAATTGTTAATCGTATTCATACGATATTCGGTCAGGACCTGATATTAGGACGAATCAGTGGTGATATTTTCGGCCTAGTATTTGAAGGTCGTCAAAGCGAACTGGTAATGCAATTGAAATTTCAACGTCTAGTTGAGCATTTTAAAACACCCCTCTACACTAATGAAACCGCATTTATAGCTGATTTTAACGTTGGTATCGCAAGCCGTACTAATAAAATAGTAACGGCAACAAAATTGATATGCTTGGCTGAGGCTGCGTTAAAACAGGCCAAAAATAATCAACATCAGAACTGTAGTTTTGTAAATGATAATATAAAGTCTGTATCAGGCAGAGGCCTAGCGTTGAAAGCAGACTTAACCCGCGCAATGAAAAATGACGAATTAGAATTGTATTTTCAACCGAAAGTTAATTTGTTGACGACACAAATTATTGGCGCTGAATGTCTGCTTCGATGGAATCATCCATTAGATGGAGTTTTATTTCCAGGCTCGCTTATTGAGGCTGCAGAATCGTATAATATGATGAACGAACTTGGGCATTGGACAATGTCAAATGCGCTAAGTAGGGCTGAGGAACTAAACAAATTCGGAATTAATATATCGGTTTCTATTAATTTGTCACCAAGTCAATTATATGATGTTAGCCTGCCAAAATTATTATCAGATTTACTCCAACGTCATAAAATACAAGCAAAAATGATTGAGCTTGAATTAACCGAGGATGTTGCATTATCCAATTCTCTAATGGTGAAAAGACAACTCGACGATATACGTGCAATGGGTGTTAATGTGTCGATGGATGATTTTGGTAAAGGGTATTCGAACTTATCATTTATTCGTGACTTACATTTAAGTGCAATAAAAATTGATAAAACATTTGTCATGGAGCTCGAACAACACCCCGTAAATAAAGCAATCGTTGAAGCAGCAAAGCTCATCGGTGATGCTAAAAAGTGTGAGGTAGTTGCAGAAGGTATTGAAACGGTTCAACAGCTAAACATTTTAAGAGAGTTGGGGATCTATAGCGGGCAAGGCTTTTTATTTTCACCAGCAGTAAAATTTGATTCATTCTTAAGGCTTTGCGAAATTGGGAATTTTGAACAGGTATTGTCAGATAAAATACGAACAGCTGAAGGTTAATGTTATCATTATCGGGTCTTTAATTATTCTCAATAAACGATATGCCAACGAATTCAATTAGTTTCTTAGAACGTTCAAGGTTTTCACCTGAGACAATCCAAAATAATCAAAAAATCCGACTAGGTAATGGCACAACAGTAGAGTTTTGTTGCCCAGGTATCATAATATTTGAACCAACCTCGTTAGCTTCAGCTAAAACAATTTTGCTTTCATCCGGTGTTCATGGCAATGAGACTGCGCCAATTGAGATTTGTGATAAATTGGTGGAAGATTTACTACAAGAAAAAATACAATCACAGCACAGGGTCATGTTCATATTTGGTAATTTGCCTGCAATGAACGTAGGCGAACGTTTTATTGAAGAAAACCTAAATAGATTATTCAATGATTCGCTGTCAACGGAAACCCAAGAGCAGGTGCGGGCACAAGAGATAAAACGTGAAGTACAACGTTTTTTCAATGCTGACTCACAAACTCCTTCATCGCATGCTGTTTCAACACGTATTCATTATGATTTACATACAGCAATTAGAGAATCAAAAAACGAAAAATTTGCAGTTTATCCTTATCTGCACGGACACGAATATAATAAAGAACAGTTACAATTTTTATCAGCATGTGCGGTCAACACCATTCTCCTCTCACAATCACCAACGTCTACTTTTAGTTACTACACGTCGCTTAACTATTGTACTCATGGTTTCACCGTTGAGCTGGGCAAAGTAGAGCCTTTTGGTGAAAATAACATGAAGAACTTTAGTCAGGTTATCGAAATGTTAAGACAATTGATTAGTCAGCAAGAGCCTATTTTACCGCCGCTCAAAGAGTGCCCATTAGATATATTTGATGTTAAACAAGTAATTGACAAGCACTCTGCTGATTTTATATTGCATTTTTCTGACAACATTCCAAATTTTACGGATTTTCCAAAAGGTACGTTATTGGCTACAGATGGCGATATTGAATATCGAGCACTTGAAGATGGTGAAGCGGTCGTTTTTCCAAATGCTAATGTAGCTTTAGGCCAGCGAGCATTATTAACGGTGGTTCCCTGTGACATTTAAGCTAGACCAACGATTGCAGAACGACAGCTTCTTAGTGTATAAATTACCACTGTCGCAAGTACGATTGATCAATGACAGACAATTTATTTGGTGTGTGTTAATTCCAGAAATTAATAACGTAACCGAAATAATAGAGCTAAATGAAGCGCAACAGGCTGCGTTATGGAAAGAGTCCGCAATGCTAAGTAGAGCGTTAAAAAAAGGATTCCATCCAGATAAGCTCAACGTTGCCGCTATCGGCAATATAGTTGCTCAATTGCATATACATCACCTTTGTCGCTTCAAAGTTGATATTGCTTGGCCTGCACCTGTTTGGGGACGCCAGCCTATGATTGGCTATGACGAAAATAAACACGGCGTGTTAAGTGAAAAAATCAGCAAATTATTACAAGAGCAGCAGTCACTGTAGGTATTTTGCAGATAGTTTAGTGCCACTGTATCGGTCTCAAGTGTATCCTGAGTGCAAACAAATTAAGCGCAAATGTGATCAGCGACGAATCAAAGCAGATTGTTTAATCTACATTAAACCAGAACTATCGTCATCGTTATCTTTGGATTTTTGTTTTTGTGATTCTTCATATTCTTCAGGAAAATGAAACGGCTTAGCTTTAAGTAGAGCTGTAATCGTACCTATGATAAAAGCTAGTGCAATAACGATGATGATAACGACAAGCCACGTGCTCATTTAATCCCTCTATTTAATGTGTAACGTTCAAATAACATGCCCAGGTGGCACAATACAGTATCTAAGCCTGAAATGTTTGATTCAATTAATTGTTTACGCAATAACTCAACTGAAAATGATGTACTGATCTGGCTCGCAATTGGCGAATAAGACAAATGCCAAGGTTCAGCAGCAACTCCGCCAACATATTCTGCATAAGGGCGTTCAAAGCCAAATTTGGCTGCGTTTGTTTGCAACCATTTGGCTAAATCCGCACATGGACCATCACCTTCATATTCTCGCGAAACCAGCTCAAATTGAGTTTCACAAGCTTCAACTTTAGTTCGGTCGAATACATCGCAGTCAGTCCCCCAATGATGCCTGCTTCCGCCTGGAAGTGCAGACCAGAGTAGAATGGCATGCATTTTTTGTATATCGTTTAACGACGCTGTATCGAGTACTTTATTATCGAGGGTGTTGAGTTTTAGATCGCCTTTCCATTTTCTATTCCAAATACTAGCTTGTTTTGAAAAACTACGGAAGCTGCTAACAAGTTGTAGATCATGCCCCTCCAGTTTTGCCGCTTGCTGCATTTGTGTATATGCATCGATAACAAGTGGTTGTAATTGGTGTTTATCGTCAATGTAGACAACATGTTTATCATTTAAACCAAGTATTTGCTGTGCTGAAATCATGCTAAAACACGCACTAATGTTGCGTAATATATGTCTTCCAAGGTCTTTATATTTTCAATACTAACGCGTTCATCTAATTTGTGAATGGTTGTATTTTCAGGACCTAATTCAATAACTTGTGCCCCCGTTGGTGCAATAAAGCGCCCATCTGAAGTGCCTCCAGCCGTGGATAACTCAGTGTCTATGCCAGTTACTTCCTTAATGCTTTCGACAACAGCGTCAACTAGTGCGCCTCTCTCAGTTAAGAAGGGTTGCCCATTAAACGTCCATTTAATCTCATACTCGATATTGTGCCTCGTCAGCAACGCAACAACTCTCTCAATGAGTTGTTGATCGGTGACTTCTGTCGAAAAGCGGAAGTTGAAGCAAACCTCAACTGTCCCAGGCACTACATTGCCGGCGCCAGTCCCTGCATGAATATTTGACACTTGAAAGCTGGTTGGTGGAAAAAAATCGTTACCGTGATCCCACGTTGTGGCAGCTAGCTCAGTCAACACCGGTGAAATGGCATGTATCGGATTTTTTACTAAATGAGGGTAGGCGACGTGTCCCTGTATCCCTTTCACTATTAGGTCGCCAGTTAATGAACCGCGTCGACCATTCTTAATCACATCACCTGTGTTCACTGTGCTTGACGGTTCACCAACAATACAGTAATCAATTTTTTCATTTCTCGCTTCCAAGGTGTCAATAACTCGTGTTGTGCCATTAATGAAAGGACCTTCTTCATCACTGGTAATAAGATATGCAATAGAACCTTTGTGGCCTGGATGGTCATTTACAAAACGTTCAGTAGCACAAAGCATTGCCGCCAAGCTACCTTTCATATCGGCAGTGCCTCTTCCATAAATATAACCTTCATCTATGGTCGGCTCAAATGGAGGGTATTTCCACTTTTCAGCAGGCCCAGTAGGCACAACATCAGTATGCCCAGCAAAGCAAAAAACTGGCTTATTTGTTCCCTTGCGAGACCACATATTCGTTGTATCTTCGAAAATCATTGATTCATTTTTGAAGCCAAGCGGAGATAAAATAGCATCCATATAATTTTGGCAGCCCTCATCTTCAGGTGTTACTGATTGACGTGAGACTAATTCAAAGGTGGTTTTAATGACATCGCGCATTATTCAAACACCTTGCTGTATTTGTCGGCTTTAAAGCCAACATAATAGCTTCCCTTGTTAAGTAAAATAGGCCGTTTTATCATCGCTGGAAATTCAAGCATAAGCGCTAATGCTGCTTCCCTATTAATTTCGTTTTTTTGTTCATCTGGTAATTTTTTGAAAGTGGTTCCACGTTTATTCAACATGCTTTCCCAGCCTACTTTCGCTTCAGTGTTAGTTAACCACTGTTCAGCTAGACCATCTTTTCTATAATCATGAAATTGATAATCTATTTGATTCGATTCAAGCCACTTCCTCGCCTTCTTAAGTGTATCGCAATTAGGTATGCCATATAGCGTCGTCACTTTTTGTGTATCCTTTTTAATCTGATGGTTATCAATACTAGGAATATTGTTTATTGTATTACTTCATACCGAGCTTTCTTTAACGCTGAGACCGCTTTTGCTAATGCATCTGACTTTACTAAAAAGTAGTCTGTCTCGAATGTAGATACGACAAAAATACTAATTTTTGCTGCAGCGAGAATAGCACTAATTTCAGCCATTATGCCGACCATTGATAAATTGAGTGGACCGAGTACTTCAAGTACTCTCCAATCATAATCAGATTCGAGTGCTTCAATAGCGATATCCTGTTTTACCACAAGTGATAATTCATCATGTGTTTTACCGATAAAGTAAAAGTCGCTACTCAGCACGGATGCCGGTATTGACTGCTCTTCACTCATAGAATGAATGGTAAAGGTCGACTCAAGAACTGAAAGTGTTTGTTTTGCCAATGTTATTCCTTCTTATCCACCGAACTTGTGGATAACCTTGTGTGTGACTTATTCCTAAGTGTATAACGCTATGTTTTAAATAGTAAATATTAATTGGCTATATTACGTGCACTTAGTTTATTAATCTTTAAAAATAGCCTTATAGGTCTTTATTTCCGGTTAGTTTTAACGCAAACTACGTGCTTTATTCGAACAAAAATATAAAAAAATCAGGGATACATGTCTTTACTCAATATTTATGCTGGAAGCGTTGCACTCAAACGAATTCAAGAAGAGGGCTTTCATGCTGGTTTATTCGGCGGATTTCTTGGCGCTTCTGGTGGACCAAAGTGGTTTGTACTAGCGGGTTTAGATAAAGTTATTTTCCCTGAATTCCTCGATGCGAGTAATATTTCGATTGATATTATGGGAAGCTCCGCTGGTGCTTTTCGTGCCGCTTGTCTAGGCCAAGATAACACGGCCGATGCGATTGACCGTTTGGCAATAAATTATGCTAAAACCGTTTATTCTGCCAAACCAGACGCCAAAGAGATTACAGCAAAAGGATACGATTTACTGCATACAATGTTGGGAGAAAAGGGTGTTTCTGAAGTGCTGGCCTCAAATAAAAAGAACGTGCACTTTTTTGTTCAGCATTGTCACGGCCTAGTTAGTTCGGATAGAAAATTGTCTCAGATATTAGGTCTGACTGTCGCTGCAGCTAAAAACATGATGAAAAGAAAATCTATTTCGAGTCAGTTTTCGCGAGCTGTGTTTTCTGCACGACCTAAGCACGATTTGTTTACTGACCCTTATGATTTCCCAACAGACTACTATGCCCTTGATAATGAGAACTTTGTGGCTGCACTGATGGCATCTGGCTCAATACCTATTGTATTGGAAGGCATCAAAGATATACCGAATGCAAGACCAGGAGTTTATAGGGATGGAGGTATCATAGACTATCATTTTGACCTTGCTTTTAAACAATCTGAACTGGTGCTGTATCCGCATTTCTACAATACACCCACACCAGGGTGGTTTGACAAAAATGTACCAAGCAGACATTGTCATGAGAGTAGTTATGAAAATGTCGTGATGTTAGTACCCAGCCAAGAGTTTGTGGCAAATTTACCTTATTCTAAAATTCCAGATAGAAAAGATTTTGAGGATATGCCTGCGGAGCAAAGAATTAAGTATTGGCTTGAGACCATAAAGCAATCTGATCGCCTTGCAGAAGCCTTTTTGAAACATTTACAATCTGATAATATTTTGGCACACATCAAACCGATAGATTTGCATCGGAAGTGATTATGCTGTTGGTAAAGTAGAATTTATATTTTCAAAAAAAGTGATATTTTTTATCTGTAAAAAGCGGTTAGCTTGAGTGCAACTACTGTAATAGTGTTGTCGATTAAATTTGTATTTTACAAATGTAAAATATTTTGAGAAAGCACTTGCCAATTTTTATATGCATCGTTA
>JBLIKA010000073.1:0-18288 GCA_047637355.1 Glaciecola sp.
CGTGTTCCACTTAAACGTCGTTTCTTCTTCCTTATTGAACATTTCTTCCTCAGGTGGAAGAGAATCAATAAACTCCATAATATCTTGACAAAGCACATCCACATTCAATTTTTGGAAGGCTGAAATTTGATAGTAGTCTTCTTCCCACCCTAGCCTAGCAGCAATGTCAGCACATAAAGCATTCGCTTCGTCTTCTAGCATTAAATCGATTTTGTTAAACACTAACCAGCGCGGCTTAGAAGCCAATTTGGGACTATATTTATCTAATTCATTATCAATCGTTAATGCATTTTGAACTGGATCTGAACCATCTGCAGGCATAATATCAATCAAATGGATTAGGACACGACAACGTTCAAGATGCCTTAAAAATTGAATACCTAGGCCCGCTCCATCAGAAGCACCTTCGATCAAACCGGGAATATCAGCGACAACAAAACTCGCTTGTGAGTCAAGCCGAACAACACCTAAATTTGGTACCAATGTAGTAAATGGATAGTCAGCAACTTTTGGTGTCGCTGCAGAAACTGAACGAATAAAAGTCGACTTACCAGCATTAGGCATTCCTAACATGCCTACATCTGCGAGCAACATTAGTTCTAAAGAAAGCTTCCGAATTTCGCCAGGTGTACCGTCTGATTTAATGCGCGGGGCTCTGTTAGTACTACTCTTAAATCGAGCATTCCCTAGACCATGATAACCACCTTGAGCTACTTTCATACGCTGACCATGTTTAATCAAGTCACCCAGAAACTCACCGGTATCTTGGTCGGTAGCGCGCGTGCCAACAGGCACTCCCAAGATCAAATCTTGACCACCGCGACCAGTGCAGTCGGCGCCTTGACCATTGGTACCGCGCTGTGCACGATGAAACCTTTCAAACCGGTAATCAATTAGGGTATTTAAGTTTTCGTCAGCTTCAAGATAGACGCTACCGCCATCACCGCCGTCACCACCATCAGGGCCACCGTTAGGTATGTATTTCTCGCGTCTGAATCCAATAACGCCGTTACCACCGTCTCCAGCTTCTACGCGTATTTCTGCTTCATCAACAAACTTCATATTTTTTCTCTAAACCTGCGGTTGGTGCGCGTCAGCATGTTAAATACCATGCCTTCACACGAAATTACGTTTCAAGTATAGCAGTTTCTGCTCTACCAGTAACTGGTCTTTAAACCAGCTTTAAACCTTAAACAATTCAAACCTTTAAATGCTACTGTCAACATCGTTATAAATAGCGGTGAGGATCTGAGCATAAAACAATTGTAGTCAATGTATGTTGGAGGCCCTTTCTCAAAAATCGCTAATTTCAGAAATAAAACTAGGGGGCTGGCCATGGAGGGCCTTGCAGCGGTTCTTTTTGATAAAGGAACTTTAACATACAGTGATGGATCGATAACAAGCAATACAAAAACAACTTATATACTAATTAATGATCATCAAAGTGAATATTTTAAACGTTAAGACACTAGCGTAAAATACGGATTAAAACACTACGCAAAAAAAACCCCGCCGATAGCGGGGTTTTCGATATGCTTTAGACCGGACTATTCAGCAAGAATGCTAACAAATCTGCGGTTTTTAGGGCCTTTGATTTCGAACTGAACTTTACCCGCTGTTAGTGCGAATAAAGTATGATCTTTACCAATACCCATATTGCTGCCAGGGTGAAACTTAGTTCCACGCTGCCTAACAATAATATTACCTGCTAATACATCTTGGCCGCCATAGCGTTTAACACCTAAGCGTTTACTTTCTGAATCGCGACCGTTCTTAGTACTACCACCAGCTTTTTTATGTGCCATGAGTTAGTCTCCTATTATACGTTAATTGCAGTGATTTTCACTTCTGTGAACCACTGGCGATGTCCCATCTGCTTGCGGCTATGCTTGCGTCGACGGAACTTAACCACTTTAATTTTTTCGCCGCGACCGTGTGTAACTATCTCAGCTGTAACTTTACCACCCGCAACATAAGGCGTTCCGATTTTTACATCTTCGCCATTGCTGATCATCAAGATATTATCGAATTCGATTGACTCACCAGGAGCCACTTCAATCTTCTCAAGACGAAGAGTTTGACCTTCGGCCACACGGTGTTGTTTACCACCACTTTGGAAAACCGCGTACATATATTTCTCCGCACTGCGCATACAAGCGCTTTTTATTCAAAAAACAGGGCGCGAATTGTACGTTATGGATTCTAATCTATCAAGCATAAAACCGAATTTTATTTAGGCTATTTTCAATTAGTTACAAAATGCGATCGCAAGCAAGCAAAGTCATGCTTATTTACATCAGATTTGTACATGCCATTGTAGATTAATGTACACTACCTCACATGACTCATTTATTGTTTAAAATTTGGCGCGGTACGAGTTCAATATGAATTTAGCAAGTATTCAATCACTCACTTCATCGGATATGCAGGCAGTTAATAAACTGATTCAAACCCAAGTGGATTCCGATGTTGCTCTTATCAATCAGCTCGGTTTCTACATCGTTAATAGTGGTGGCAAGCGATTACGTCCATTGTTAACTGTTTTGGCCGCGCGTGCTCTCAACATAAAAAATGATGAGCACCATACACTAGCCGCGATTATTGAATTTATACATACCGCAACACTTCTGCATGATGATGTTGTCGATGAGTCCACTATGCGTCGCGGACGCGAAACCGCTAACGCGGTATTTGGCAACCAAGCAAGCGTATTAGTGGGTGATTTTTTATATTCACGTGCCTTTCAGATGATGGTTGGCCTAAAGCGCATGAAGGTAATGGAAATTTTATCTGAAGCAACGAACCGGATTGCACAAGGTGAAGTCATGCAACTAATGAATTGCAACGATCCTGACACCACTGAAGCGAGCTACTTAGAAGTTATTTACAGCAAGACAGCTCGTTTGTTTGAGGCTGCAACGCAGCTTGCAGCTATCCTGACTGATCAAAATGAAGAAATTGAATTAGCCATGCAGGCTTATGGAAAGCACTTAGGCACGGCGTTTCAACTCATTGATGATGTCCTTGATTACACTGCACAAGCTGATGAGATGGGTAAAAATGCAGGTGATGACCTAGCTGAAGGTAAACCAACCTTACCCCTACTGCATGCTATGTGGCATTGTGAAGCATCAGATGCAAGTCTCATCCGAGACGCTATTGAAAATGCTAATGGTATGCCTCATTTTGATCATATACTAAGTGTGATGCAAGACACCGGATCATTGGCTTACACGCAAGAGTGTGCTGAAATTGAAGCTACAAAGGCAAAAGATGCCTTAAAGGCAATTCCTGATAGTGAATTTAAAGCGGCGCTTATTGGTCTCGCTGATTTATCAGTTAACCGAAATTACTAACTGATTCAATGGATTATATTTAGCAACTGGTGTTGATAATAAGCAGGTTTAGTTACATTGTTATACAACATAATTAATAGCATTGATTTACTGAATTTATTATATTCGACGCAATTCTATGCTGGCCCACAAAGCCTGGGTAGTTGAAGACGTGTCGACTAATTTCAGGTCGCCCATGTCTTTTATTTGATTGAGCCGAACACCGCTAACGAATGGAACGCGACGAAAATACGCCTTTTCACCTTTTTGATAAAGGTAATCTTGCGATCTGACCAACACAAATAAAATAGGGAAACTTAGCAGAAACCAGACCGTCCATTGCGGATAAATAAATGAAGTAATTTGCAACGGCAAAGCACCATAGAGAAGCGCGAAAAATACGCTATTGAGAATAGACCGTTTCATAAAAATCCTTTTTTATTCCGCGCTTATTAATTATATTCTTCGTTTCCATACGCGGGCGACGCACAATAGCAGAAAATTTGTTCATACAACAGACAATATAAAGGAGTAATCAGGGACAGGTTATCCATCAAGCCGCCATTCACAAAAACATATCACTCTAAAAAAGTCAGCTAATAGACTTACCCTATTACTGACTTGTGATTGCTTCTCGTTTTATAGCGTCTTTGCCGCGGTCGACTAATTGATTCCTAACCCAAGATCTCTAGTCATATTTTCATTTCGTTCGCGGTGGACAATAATATTATCTTCAATACGAATACCACCAAACGGTCTAAACTCGTCAACTACATTCCAATTGATAAATTTGGATTGCTCAGAACCTTTTAACTTAGCCAATAGACTATCAATGAAATACAGGCCTGGTTCAATCGTGAACACCTGCTTAGGTTCAATGACTCGAGTGCATCTCAAAAAAGGGTGATTTTCTGGTGGCGGATTAGGCGTGCCACGATCATCCCGAGCATGTCCTGCAACATCGTGCACTTGTAAGCCCAAGAAATGCCCAATACCATGTGGGAAGAATGTGCTCACGATACCGCTTTGCACACAATCTTCCACTGACATATTCACAATACCAAAATCATGTAATATTTTAGCGATACCAATATATGCAGCTAAATGTATTTCAACATAACTTAGCCCAGGTTTCATTTGCTCGCCTAGGTCGATAGTCAATGCATCTACTGCTTCAATTAAGTGCGCAAAATCATGTTTTTTAGCGCAATACGTCCGAGTAATATCAGCAGCGTACCCCTGATAATTTGCGCCAGCATCAATCAAAAAGGTTCGAAAGTCGGACGGCGCTACTGAATTTGTTTGCATGTAATGTAGTATTGCGGCATTTTCATTTAACGCCACAATATTATTATAAGGAAGGTCATTATGCCCTTGTCTTGCTGCACGTAAGTAGGCGTTATTGATATGAAATTCACTTTCTTCATCAAAAAACGCGGCTCTTGCCGCTCTGTGTGCTCCCACAGCAATAGCATTTGCTTCACGCATACATTCGAGCTCATATTCTGTTTTATAGGCTCGTTGCCAGTGTAAATAATTGAGCACGCGGTCAGGATTAACTAATTCAAAACCAAGTGCCTTGGCAACCTCAATATACTCACCTACATAGGCGTATTTTACTTTGTCATAAGGAAGATGCTTTTCCACTGCATTGGCTTGCTTTAAATACACAATATCAAAATGCTCGACCCAGAACTCGGTCGGTTCAGGAGGTACTTTATGCCAGAAGTCTTCAGGGCGATAAAAAATTAGTTTTGGTTTATCAATTCCATTAACTACCAACCAACAGCAAGGATTATCGACTACTGGAAGCCACGCTTTAAATTGGGGGTTCACTTTGTATGGATAGTAGTTATCATCCAAGAACATGATTTTACCCTGCCCAGAATGAATAATTAAACCATCGATACTTTCTCGCTGGATTGCTTCGAGTGTGCGAGCTTGTAAAACCTTTATGTGTTCAGCGTAAGATGCAGAGTGGCTTGGCATTGTTGTCCTCTTCTAGAATTTAGGTTTAAACCTTACTTGGTTGACGTGTACATAATTTTTCAAGTATATGCCTCATATTATCAGGCTCCGACTATGTTGTCAGTGCCATCAGAAAAATTCGTTCTAGTCGCCAACACTGATCGGGATTTGCATTTGAACTAACTCGCCAAAAACTGATTTTTCTATCGTTTTTGGTATTTTTGAGTCACTAATTTCAAAAAGTTGATGTTGATAAATTTGCTTATATGCCATGACTGCTTTGACGTAATTTCGCGTTTCTCTGTAAGGAATAGTCTCGACCCACAAATCTGCACCAATCGTCTCGCTAATCGGTAACCAGCTTTTTACTCTACTCCAACCAGCATTATACGAGGCAGTTGCTAGCACCATATTATTATCTACTTTATCCATTAAATATCGCAAGTACTTATTGCCTAATTTAGCATTCGTATTGGGGTTCATTAGGGAGCGATCCGACACTCTCCTTTTCTCTAAATATCTCGCAGTTGAGGGCAATATCTGCATTAAGCCAAACGCTTTAGCTGACGAAACCGCGTCACTCATAAATGAACTTTCTCTGCGTGCAATCGCAAATGCCCACTCAGGGTCAATTTCATTGCGCAGAGCCTCTTTAGTCAGAATGTCCGCATAGGCCATAGGAAAACGTCTATTAACGTCATTTAAATAACCCGTACTAGTAAAAGTGAATATAGCTTGATCGTGCCAGCCCCATTGACTAGCTATAACAGCCGATGCAAGTCTTTCTTGGTCATTCAATTGCTGCTGCACAAATCGCCACTCTAATCTTGCCTCGTGGAAACGCTCTAGCTCTTTAAGCTCAAAAGCACGCTTTGCACTCGGTAGTTGTTCAATTCGGTTGATAACGTCTTTTTCAAAGACCAAAGGGTTATCTTGAAAATTAAAAGACAGCCCTAACCTAGCGCTGGCTAAAAATCCATAATAATGACGCTCATTGGCCAACTGCTTAAATAGGTCGTTAGCCTTGTATTGGTTACCTAACTCAGCATAACTGCGTGCTAACCAATATTGATATTCGTGAGCACTGGTTAATGTAGGTGACGCTTTTTCTATCAGATTGATAATACTCGACCAGTTTTGGTCTTTTAATAATATAGTCAAATGCCAACGCAGCACCTCGGGGTCTTGCTCTAATAATTCTGATTTAATCAGCCAATATTCTGCATCTTCATGTTTAGCAATGGCTAAGCTCACCGCAAACTTATTCGCAACATGTGCGTGTTGTTTGTCGGTGAACGTAAATATCTTCTGTGCTCTTTCCCATGTTTTTAAAGATGCGGCCTTGTTTTTCCAAATTAACCGGCCGAGACCATAACTGATAATTTCTGCTTCAATCTCAGGATAATGGCCTTTAAATGCCCTGAGCCGCTTTACAGTAGATGGGGATTTTCTGGTTTTTTTCCATAAATCGGCTAAATATCTTTTATCTTCAGGTAATAACGTTCTTAAATAGGAAATAATAGAATACTGCCCGCCATTAGCCGCTTTGGCGATACGTTGTAGTATTAACGCTTCACTCAATTGACCGTCAGCTTTCCAATTTTTGAACAGAGGGTCACAATCTTTCGGTTGCGACTTACTGATATTCCACAAATCAGCTATTTGCGGATATAGTTCATCTTTACTAACCTTATCTTCAAGTTGGTAACGCAAATATCGGCACATTAATTTGGTGTCACTAATTGGCTTATAGAATTCCAGAAATAAGCTCTTACGGTTTTTCTTTGCAAGGTATTGCAACCACGGCCGCAAAACCCGGCGCTCTAACGGCGTGCCCTCATATTCTTCGAGGAACGCTCTGACCTGCTCTACTTTCTTGGTCGTCAACCCATGTAAAATTTTTCTTTCTATCAAATAAGGTACTAATGGGTAGTCACCAAGATGAATCAGTAATTTTGCAAAATCTTCATCGCTGGTATTCCATACATGTTTTTCAATTCGTAAAAATTCAGCACGTTGACTTTTTAATTGTGCCTCTGGTGATTTATTTTCCAACGAAAAGGCAGCATTTGACAAAACAATACTGAATATCAAAATAATGCTAAAAATGGGTGCTATAACGTTAGACAATGGGGTTTCCGTCGTTGTTAAAAGTTAATTACATTAAAAAAACAAAAAAATAACTGGTACAATCAGTTCCATAAAAAGTAGAATTACAAACCGTGTTGATCATCTACCAGAATGCTCTATCTTAAGTAGTACCATATTAATTGGTAGAACGTTCAACAATAGTATAAATCACTCATCTAAAAATGGTGATCAATCTTAACAATTTCCATCACGCGTGTTGTAAATGTCACAGGAGAATAGAATGATCTTTGAAGGCAAAAGTCTATCAGTAGCAATGACAGATGACTCAATCGCTGAACTTGTGTTTGATGCACAAGGCTCAGTTAACAAATTCGACAGACAAACGGTTGCTGAACTCGACCTAGCCGCAGCTGCTATTGCAGCTTCAGGTGACGTGAAAGGTGTACTTGTGCGATCTGCTAAAAGCACGTTTATCGTGGGTGCTGATATCACTGAGTTCACGCCATTGTTTGAAATGGACCCTGCAGACATCCTAATTTGGGTTGCGCAGACTTCTCAAGTATTCGACCACTTTGAAGATTTAACCGTCCCTACTGTTATTGCGGTAAATGGCTTTGCTCTTGGCGGTGGCTTTGAAATGGCATTAGCTGGTGACATTCGTGTTGTTGATACAACAGCAAGAATTGGTTTCCCTGAAGTAAAGCTAGGTTTAATGCCTGGTTTCGGCGGAACAGTTCGTCTGCCACGCGTTATTGGTGCTGACAATGCACTTGAATGGATGACCACAGGTCGTGACCGTGATGGTGCTCAAGCATTAAAAGAAGGCGCGGTTGATGCTGTTGTTGCGCCTGAGCATTTGCATGAAGCAGGCCGCAGCATGCTCAAAGATGCGATGGCTGGAAAACTTGATTGGCAAGCTCGCAGAGCTCAGAAAAAAGCACCATTGATGTTAAATGCCAATGAGTCAATGATGAGTTTTTCTACTGCAGCAGCGATGGTCGCTGCTCAAGCAGGCAGACATTATCCAGCACCACACAAAATGGTGGATACGGTAAGCAAAGCGGCTCGTCTTGATAGAGACGGGGCGCTGAAACTTGAGAATGAAGGTTTTGTCGTACTTGCTAAAACTGACGCTTGTAAAGCACAAGTCGGTATTTTCCTTGCTGACCAATTTGTCAAAGCCAAAGGTAAAAAAGTAGCTAAGGGCGCAACTAAAGAAGTTAAACAGCATGCCGTATTAGGTGCTGGCATTATGGGTGGCGGTATTGCTTATCAGGGCGCAGTTAAAGGCATCACTACCATTATGAAAGACATCAACCAAGCTGCTCTGGATCTTGGTTTAAAAGAAGCCTCTAGCATCCTTGAAAAAGGTATGCAGCGCGGCAAAGTTGATGCAAAGAAAATGGCGTCAACATTGAACAAGATAATCCCAACACTTGATCAAAATGCGATTGCCAATGCAGACCTAATTATAGAAGCGGTTGTTGAAAATCCGAAAATCAAAGCTGCTGTCTTAGCGGATACTGAAAAGACAGTTTCTGATGATGCTATTATTTGCTCAAACACTTCTACAATTTCTATAAATCAGTTGGCGAAAAGCTTGCAAAAGCCAGAACGTTTTTGCGGTATGCATTTTTTCAATCCAGTACACAAGATGCCATTGGTTGAAATTATTCGGGGTGAAAATACATCGGACGCCACAATTAGCGCGGTTGTTGCTTCAACACTTAAAATGGGTAAAACACCCATCGTTGTAAACGACTGTCCTGGTTTTCTGGTTAACCGCGTTTTATTCCCTTACTTCGCAGGCTTTAGTCAATTGTTAATTGACGGCGCTGACTTTACCGTTGTTGATAAAGTAATGGAAAAAGTATTTGGTTGGCCTATGGGTCCGGCATTCTTGCTTGATGTTGTTGGCATGGACACTGCTGATCACGCTTCAAGCGTTATGTCAGATGGCATTCCTGAGCGTATGCAAAAAATTGATAATGATCCGGTTACGTTACTTTATGAAGCAGGTCGGTTTGGTCAGAAAAATGGTAAAGGTTTCTATGACTTCTCGCTAGATAAGCGTGGACGCCCAGCGAAAAAAGCTTCGCCAGAAGCTTACGCATTGTTTGAAGATCACGTTGCTGCAACAAAAGAGTTCGACAAAGATGAGATTATTGCTCGTGTGATGGTCCCAATGGCGAACGAAGCTATTCGTTGTCTAGAAGAAGGTATCGTAGACAGTGCGGCAGAGGCCGATATTGCATTATTATTTGGCTTAGGCTTCCCTCCGTTCAGAGGTGGCATATTCCGTTATATTGAAACCATGGGACTAGCAAACTTTGTAGCATTAGCCGACAAGTACGCAAGTTTAGGTCCAATTTATCAAATTTCAGATGGCGTGCGCGAAATGGCGTCTTCTGGAAAATCTTACTTTTCACAATCAGCCTAAGTCACCAGAGGAGATAAAAATGAAAGATGTCGTAGTTATCGATTGTATTCGTACCCCTATGGGACGTTCCAAGGGTGGTGTTTTTAGAAATGTGCGCGCTGAGACTTTGTCTGCACACCTAATGACAAAATTAGTAGAACGCAACCCAGGTGTTGACCCCTCTGAAATTGAGGATATTATTTGGGGCTGTGTTCAGCAAACAAAAGAACAAGGCTTCAACATAGCTCGAAACGCTCAGTTGTTAACACAAATCCCAAGAAGCACAGGGGCTGTTACAGTTAACCGTTTATGTGGATCATCGATGCAAGCTTTGCATGATGCAGCGTCAGGTATTATGTCTGGGCGCGGCGACGTTTACATGATTGGTGGTGTTGAGCACATGGGACACGTACCAATGGATTTCAATATAGATTTCCACCCAGGTATCGCGAAACATGCAGCACGCGCTTCCGGCAGTATGGGAATGACAGCTGAACTATTAGGTCGTCAAAATAGCATCACACGTGAAATGCAAGACGCGTTTGCTGCTCGTTCTCATCAACGCGCCCATAAAGCATCCGTTGAAGGTCGTTGGAATGAAATAGTGCCTATTGAAGGTCATGATGCCAATGGCGTATTACGCTTAATTGAGCAGGATGAAGTAATTCGACCTGAAACTACTATAGAGGGCCTTGCTGGTTTAAGACCCGTATTTGATCCAGTTAACGGCTCAGTCACAGCTGGTACCTCATCAGCTCTATCTGACGGCGCTTCAGCCATGTTGATCATGTCTGCAAGTCGTGCGAAAGAACTTGGTTTAACCCCACGTGCGAAAATTCGTGCAATGGCCGTTGCTGGTTGTGATGCTGCAATTATGGGCTTTGGTCCTGTTCCTGCGACACAAAAAGCATTAAAACGCGCTGGCATGACAATGCAAGATATTGAATTAGCGGAATTCAACGAAGCATTCGCGGCACAAGCATTGTCTTGTATTAAGCATTTAGGTTGGATGGATGAATACGAAGACAAAGTTAACTTAAATGGTGGTGCGATTGCACTGGGCCACCCATTAGGTTGTTCCGGCTCGCGTATTTCAACAACGCTGATTAACTTGATGGAAGCAAACGATAAAGAAATTGGTTTAGCGACCATGTGTATTGGTTTAGGCCAGGGCATCGCGACCATTTTCGAACGCGTTTAAATAGACTGAAAAATCAAAAAGGGATGCCTATTAGCATCCCTTTTTTGTTGCTTATTTCATCTTAAAAAACGTTAATGTAAAGAGAACTTGTTTATACACAAGCACCAACGAATAAAATATATAAACTGATTATCCATTAGCCGTAATTTTGCTAATCAATGCCTGAAGTGTCTCATCGCAAGCATCATTATTTATCTGACAGCCGCCCGCAGCCATATGTCCGCCACCACCGAATTGCAGGCATAGCTCTCCAATATTGATTTTAGAGTTCCTATCTAAAATTGATTTACCAATCGAGAATACGGTGTTCTGCTTTTGAAAGCCCCACATTTGGTGAATCGATATATTACATTGAGGGAAAATTGCATAAATCATGAAGCGATTACCGGCATAAATAACATCTTGATCGCATAAATCTAATACCACCAAGTTATCGTAAACGGTGGCGCAGTCAGTAACTTGTTGTTTAAACTGCTCTGTATGTTCAAAATACAACTTCACTCGCTCTTGAACATCTGGCAGTGCAATTATTTCATCAATAGTTTTTGTACGGCAACAATCTATAAGTTCCATCATTAGCTGATAGTTTGAAATACGGAATTCTCTGAATCGACCTAATCCTGTGCGGCTATCCATTAAGTAACTTAGCAGGACCCAGCTCTTTGGATTAAGAATTTCATCTTTGCTAAACTGCGCAGAATCGGCTTTATCGACCGCATCCATCATGTCTTTCCACGCTTCTGGAAACACATCTTCACCACCATAATGATCAAACACAACTCGAGCTGCCGATGGTGCTTTTGGGTCGATAATATGATTTTTCTTAGTCACGTTTCCACTTCTGTATATTTCGCTTAAGTGATGGTCAAACGCCAAATAACAATCAGGTACATAGGGGAGATTCGTTGTAATATCATTAGTAGAGATATCAATAACGCCATCTTGCATGTCCTTTGGATGCACAAATTTAATATCATCAATTAAATCTAATTCTTTAAATAAGACGGCACAAACAAGCCCATCAAAGTCACTGCGAGTGACTAACCTATACTTAAATTCTGTTGATGCCGACTCTATTGACAAAATAGATCTCCTAAATTCAAATCGAGAGTTTCAACTACACTATACAATAATGATGGTGGGTCACTGATGCGTTATGGGTATTCAAGCGCGTACGAAGGTCTAATAAGAAATATATAATAATAATTGGGCTTAAATTCTCGGCCTAAAACGGACAAACACATTCACCCAGTATTCTTTGACCTGTCACCGGATGGTCAAATTGCAATTTTTCAGCATGCAGCATAAGCCTATTTGCTGCATGTTGAGTTTGTTGCGTGCCATATAAATCGCAACCCAAAATAGGATGACCGATATGTTGACTATGAATACGCAACTGATGGGTTCTGCCAGTTTGGGGTTGGTAACTGACTCGTGTTGATAGAGGATTATGTAAGCGTTCAAGCACCTGATAGTCAGTTTGGGCTCGCTTGCCATGCTTAACACAGGTTTTTAGCCTTGGAAATAGCAAAGGATCCTTTGCTATTGGCATATTAATCTGCCCGCTTTCGTCAATCAGGTGTCCGGCTAAAACACTGACATAAGTTTTAACCACACTTCGTAACTCAAACTGCTTAGACAAATGAACATTCGCTTGCTTATTCAGTGCAATGAGCATGATGCCGGATGTACCGAAGTCTAACCGATGCACCATTTTAGCACTGGGGAAATCCTGTACTAAGCGAAAGTGCACCGAATCTTTATTCAATGGATTTTTACCAGATAGAGATAACAAACCGCTGGGTTTATTTATCATCAACATATGTGCATCTTGAAATAAAATGACTATTTCTTGTAAGCACTCTGGAGCAACAAAATTATCAATAATGGCATTCATCTAAAGCAAGGACTTAAGTTATTTATTTGCTTAATCGCAGGAAACAAAATCGCGCCACGATTGCAGTACTCCCGTGAAATCTTCAAGCCCACAACCCGCGATAGACTCCTGATCATATAACTCTGTTCCCTCTGGCAGTTCGTCTGGTGCATCAACATCTAAAATTTTAGACCGAGCTTCTACTTCATATGGGTCTAGTAACAAATTAACATCATTGCCTTGCAGTAAAAACTCTTTAATTTGTCGATTTTCTAGCTGCTGAATGGCGTTAAATAACGCTTCCATCTTGCTTTTATCAGTACCTAGTTCTTGCGTAAACCACTGGGAAAAAGTCTCACTCCCCATTTCAAATTCTGCAACTGGGCTACCTTGTAGATCTCGAATAAATTGATAATTCATCATTGCCTCATGCTTTGTTAACAACCGATTGACTAGTATAAACTTCACCCTTTTCTTCTAGGTGGGTAAGATAGACTCGGACATCAAACTCTATTTGATGATAGTCAGGCATCATATGCCGGCAAAGTTGATAAAACGCTTTGTTATGGTCTTTTTCTTTTAGGTGGGCAAGTTCATGCACCACAATCATAGTAAGAAATTCAACCGGTGCATTCTTAAATAAAGTACTGATACGAATTTCATTTTTACTTTTCAGCTTACCGCCCTGCACTCTTGTTACAAAGCTATGCAACCCTAATGCATTATTTACCACGTGAATGTTTTTATCGAATATTATCTTACTCAGTGGTTGAGACTTTTTAAGATACTGATTTTTTAGACTCATTACGAAGTCTCGCAGCGTATTGTCGTTAGGTACATTGCTGACCGTCGGGTATTTCTGAAGCAGATAATCGGTCAGGCGATCTTGCAACATTAATTGTGTAATTTGCTGTTGCAAGTTGGGAGCGTATGAAGATAAATACTTTAGCGAAGACAAAATAAAATTATCGGTTATTAATATTGACCTAGTGTACTCCCGAGCTTGCTGGCTGTCATCTGCTGGTGAAGGTTTTTTCAAATTTAACTGATACTTTGCGCCACTTCACCACACACGCCGAATGCTAAGTTACATGGTCAATTATGTTGCCAGTTACATGCACAAACATAAATGTTACTCTTCTTATTACTTAAATGTCAGTTCAAGACGTTTTACTATTTGAAGGAGAACCTCTCTTGTCACTAAAGATCCACTGTTTATCAAGTCGCCTCATTTTATTGGCTACATTTTGTTTAACCACATTTGCTTGCAGTAAATCCACATCTACTCCTAGTATAATGGACTCGCCAAAAGCCGCTGTCGCCATGCCCGATAGTTATAGTGCCGATGTTGCAAAAGAGATATTGCAAAAAGGTGGTAATGCCGTTGACGCTGCTATTGCGGCACAATTTGTATTAGCGGTTACCTTGCCTGAAGCTGGAAATATTGGTGGTGGCGGTTTTATGTTGATCTATAAAGATGGAGAAGGCGACTTTATAGACTATAGAGAACAAGCCCCTTTATCTGCTCATAAGGATATGTATTTAGACGAGCAAGGTAATGTGGTTCCTAATCAATCTGTCATCGGTGTGCTGTCATCTGGTGTCCCTGGTACTGTAGCCGGAATGTGGTTAGCACATGAAAAACATGGAAGCTTGCCTTGGAAAGCATTAGTCCAACCTGCCGTTACATTGGCAGAACAAGGCTTTATTGTGCATCCTAAACTGTCTTCTTCTATTACGAGGCATATTGAAAATCTACAAGAACGTGGATTTGATGTCAATTTTAAAGATTACTTTGCCTCAGCAAATGCCAATGAAGTGTTTAAACAAGCAGAATTAGCTAGTACGCTCATGCGCATTAGAGACCTCGGGCGTGATGGTTTTTATAAAGGCCAAACAGCCAAAATAATCAGTGAGTTTATGCGTAAGGAAAATGGACTGATTACTGAAGAAGACTTGCTTTCTTATCAAGCCAAAAGTCGACAGCCGATTAAAACCCAATGGCGTGAATACGAATTAATGACCGCACCTCCTCCAAGCTCAGGTGGTATCGCAATAGTACAGTGGTTAAAAATGTATGATAGGTTAACCCAAAACCAGCCTCAACTTGAGCACAATTCGACTCCCTACGTTCACTTATTAGCCGAAATAGGTAAACGCGTGTTTTCAGATAGAGCAGAATATCTAGGAGACCCTGACTTTGTCTCCGTTCCAACTAATGCGTTAATTGCTGATGACTATATTGCCATGCGCAGTCAAACTGTTTTACGCGATAAAATTTCAGTGACAGAAAGCATTAAACCTGGATTAAAAGAGAGTGAACAAACTACTCATTTTTCAATTTTGGATAAATGGGGTAACTCAGTTTCTAATACCACTACAATTAACTTGGGTTTTGGTAGCGGCGTAGTTGTCGAAGGAGCTGGCTTTTTACTGAATGATGAAATGGACGATTTCAGCGCAAAACCGGGTGTAGCCAACGTATTTGGAGCCGTCGGAGGGGAAGCGAATGAAATTCAACCGCGAAAGCGTATGTTGTCATCAATGACACCAAGCATGGTATTGCAAGACAATAAAGTAGTTATGGTCACGGGTTCACCGGGCGGAACGACCATTATCAGTTCTGTTTATTTGTCTATACTGAACGCCCTAGAGTTTGGTATGAGTGCACAAGAATCTGTGGACAAACCTCGGTTCCACCATCAACTACTACCAAAAGACGAGATTCGATATCACGATGGCCTTGATGAACAAGTTATCAGTCAGCTTGAAAAAATGGGCTACATCATGCATCAAAGTGAATTTGGTGACATGCATATCATTGTGCATAACGGCAACACACTTGAAGCGGCATCGGAAACAAATGGCCGAGGCAAGTCTCTCGTATTCGAAGGCAAATAAAGCCTTTTATAGCTTCACATTACTTTACTTTCTGAGCTTGCCTCTATCCAAACTGGAACGCCGTTAAGGACGGCGTTGCCTGACAATTCATCCAGCACCATTTCATCGGTTAGGTCATTCACACTAACGCCGGCATGCTGTTCTGCTGTTTTCAAACGCATACCTTTCTTATTATGACCCCAACCATGTGGGATAGAGATAACACCAGGCATGATTTTAGCCGTAATTTCTGCTGGCAAACTGATTTCACCCACACGCGATTTTACGTTTATCATCTGTTTGTCTTGTATTGCGAATTTCACCGCATCATCAGGATGAATTTGCGCAGTACACCGAGACAGTCCATTGTTAGTCCCCTTTACCATGCGCTTACTATTATGCAACCACGAGTTATTGGTTTTTAAATGACGCCTGCCAATAAGTTGTAGACTGTTGTCATCTGCCAAAGTAGTCGCAAAAAAGTGCTTATCCAAACGCGTTAAGTCTGGCATAAAATAATCAAAACTCAGGTCGATCTTTTTATCAGCATGAAAAATTGCGTCCGGTAAATCAGGTTGCAATGGCCCTAAATCGATACCATGCGGTACATCTAACAAAGTAGCAATGCTGATAGGTTTTCCTGCATGCTGATAACGCCCCATTTGCAGCATATCATCAACCACACCTGTCGGTTTCTTATCCCACAGCATTTGGTACTTATCAGTAGGTAAGCCATTTAACTTGTCGAGTCGCTCTGCTAGGCCAAGATATATCTGCCAATCTGTTTTGCTGTTTGCTTCTGGCGGAAATATAGCAGGCGAATATTTAGTACTGTTGCGAACTGCGAAATTATGGAAAACAATATCGTAGTGATCTCGTTCAAGCGCTGTTACTGGCGGTAGAATAATATTTGCATGTCTGGTGCTTTCAGTCATAAAAAAATCAACGGCAACTACAAAGTCGAGGCTTTTAAATGCAGTATCAAGCTGCTGTCCATTCGGCGTGCAAATAATGGGATTCCCAGCACCTAAAACCATTGCTTTTATTTGACCTTCGCCTGGTGTTAACATTTCTTCCGCTAACGCCGACACGGGAAATTCACCAGCAAATGCTGGGAGTTTGCGCACGCGAGTATGAAAGTTACCAATTGAACCTCGACCAGAATGCGGTAAAAGGTCCGCAGCTGGTTGAGTAAACATCATACCGCCACGTTTATCCAAGTTGCCGGTTAACATATTGAAAAGCATAATTAAATATTGTGTCAACGTGCCAAATGCTTGCACGCTTGCGCCCATTCGACCATAGCAAACAGCCGATTCCGCAGCGCAAAAGTCACTTACTAACTGTTCAATTTGAGCCGCTGTCATACCTGTCTTACTTGCCACTTTTTGTGGAGTATAGGGCAATACGAATTGCTCAATTTCTAATAACTGGGGTGCAAATTCAAGCAACCTTGCGGGGGCCTCTTTATGTGTAGCAAACAAGATATTGATCATGGCAAGCATAAGCAACGCATCAGTACCTGGTTTAATGAAATAATGTTCGCTGCTCATATCTGCTGTTTCAGACTGTTTAGGGTCAATAACAACCACTTTTCCTTGTCTGTTTTGAATGGCTTTTAATCTGCGCTTTATGTGCGGCACGGTCATGATGCTGCCGTTTGATGCTAAAGGATTGCCTCCAATGATCATAAAGTATTGTGTATGATCAATGTCAGGAATAGGAATTTGAGATTGATGACCAAATAGCTGTCGACTGACAATATGATGAGGAAGCTGGTCAACCGACGTCGCTGAATAACGATTATGTGACTTCAATGCGCGATAAAAATAAGGACCAAATAATATCGACCCCATATTGTGTGCATTAGGGTTACCTAAATAAGTCGCGACCGATTCCACTCCGTGCTTTTGCTGAGTTTCAAACAAACCATTAGCAGCTTTATCTAGCGCTTCTTCCCATGAAATTTCTCGCCACCCATCTGCTGTTTTCTCTAAGGGCATCTTAATGCGGTCAGGGTCATCATAAAGATCTTTTAACGCCATCGCTTTAGGACAGACATGACCTTCACTAAAAGGATTCTTTTTATCACCTACAATCGATAATATTTCACGGTCTATAGTGGTGACTTCGATACCGCACATAGCCTCACACAGAGTGCAGGTAGAATAGTGTTTTTGCTCGGTAGAAGCCGCAGTTGAAGTCATGTTTATTGCCAAGGTAAGTGGTTATGCACATAAATTAGCGGGTAAGCGGATTATATACAAGCATCATTGATATCTATGGAGCGGCTTATCCGCAAAAGCGTTGACCACTGCATGCTTACGCAAACTTGCAGTAAAGCAAAAATTCGGTATATCAAGCAGATTCATCAGGCATAAAAAAAGGGCGAAATGATCGCCCTTTTTTTGTAGAATAAATAAATAGAGTCGCTCAGATAGGATATGCCGACCCATTAACTGCCAATTTATGCTCTTCTAGGTTGCTTCGGTTTATCACCTCGGGCTTGACGATTTCC
>JBLIKA010000074.1:0-18205 GCA_047637355.1 Glaciecola sp.
TAGTATCTGCCAAAACTAAGCAGCAACAGTCGTTGCATTAGTGCTACTGAGAAAAACCTGTTGGCCTTGAACAACGCACTTATATACAGACAGGCGCGCATCTGCACTTTCAAAACAACGCCCTGTCAACAACGAATAATGCTGTTTATATAAGGGAGCGCAAATAACGGGCTCGCCTGAAATAGAGCCGATAAGACCTCTATACATGACGTTTGCTTTACCTATTGGATCCCAATTACTTAGGGCATAAACGCTTATCTGGCCTTTACTATCAACTAATTGAAAAATGGCCACCTGAACATTATTAATCAAAGCGCACACACCTGAGTTGGGTGCAAGATCGGATAATTCACACACTCTTTCCATAAGCTGTTCCTCATCCATCTCATTCTCCGTTATATGTGAGATAGATAATTCAGGCTTTACTGCGCTAGCTGCATCGGTGGCAACATGTTGATGCTTAGTTAGTGGATTTGTCATTACGTTTCTCGCCTCGTTAGTTATTGCTGTGTTGATGGCGATTTACTTAAACCAGCTCTACAACATTAATGGTACGTTTTTCTTCCTCAGTTGCAGGTCTTATTTGACCTCGCTCTTCAACAAACGTGATGTTGTTATCTTTCTGATTACTGTTAACAAATTGGCGGAAACGTTTACGCGTTTCAGGATTTTCAATCGCTGTTTTCCATTCGCATTGGTAGGTATCTACAACAACTTGCATTTGCGCTTCAAGCTCGTTTGCAATGCCCAACGCATCGTTAATAACGACATCTTGAAGGTAAGCTAAGCCCCCTTCCATGTTGTCCATCCAAACCGACGTGCGTTGCAGACGGTCTGCAGTTTTCACATAAAAAGATAATATTCTATCGATGTATTTGACGAGAGTTTTAGTGTCGAGATCGATTGCAAATAAATCGCCGTGTCTTGGCTTCATGCCGCCATTTCCGCAAACGTATAAATTCCATCCATTGTCTGTGGCAATAATGCCTATATCTTTGCTCTGTGCCTCAGCGCACTCCCGAGTGCAACCCGACACGCCGAATTTAATTTTATGTGGACCACGCAAGCCCTTGTAACGGTTTTCTAAATCGATGGCTTGCCCAACAGAATCTTGAACACCAAAGCGACACCAGGTGCTTCCGACACAAGATTTAACTGTGCGCAGCGATTTAGCATAGGCATGCCCAGTTTCAAAACCACCCGCTACGAGGCGTTCCCAAATATCAGGTAAGTCTTCAACTCGTGCCCCAAATAAATCGACACGTTGGCCGCCCGTAATTTTTGTGTAAAGAGCATAGTCTCGGGCAACTTCACCAAGTAGGATTAGCTTTTCAGGCGTAATTTCGCCACCAGGAACTCGAGGTACAACTGAATAGGTTCCATCTTTCTGCATATTGCCAAGAAAAATATCATTAGTATCTTGCAAACCTAAATGTTCTTTTTGCAGAATAAAGTCATTATAAACCGAGGCAAAAATAGAGGCCGACAAAGGTTTACATATTTCACACCCTAAACCTCTACCATGCTGCTCAATTAGTGCACCGAAAGACGTAATACCTTCCACTTTCACAATATGAAATAATTCCTGACGTGAGTGGGAAAAATGTTCACAGATGTCTTTTTTCACTTCCACACCACGTTTGCCTAACTCAGTATCGACGAGGTTTTTCAACAATGCAGCGCAGCCGCCACAGCCCGAACTCGCTTTTGTGCAAGACTTAACACTACTAAGGTTCTCACTCCCCTGGTCTATCGCCGCCACAATGTCGCTCTTGGACACATTGTGACAAGAGCATATTGTTGCCGTCATTGGCAAAGCATCAGCACCTAATGCAGGAGAGGCGTCACGCATGGAGGGCAGGATCAGTGATTCTGGACATTCAGGTAAGTCGATTGCATTAAGAGCATACTGAAGTAGAGTATCGTAGTCGCTGGTATCGCCCACTAATACCGCGCCAAGCAGTTTAGTTTGTGTGACATCAACAACAATTTTCTTGTAAACACCCAGCGGTTGGTTTTCATAAGTATAAGACAACGCATTAGCTGTCTTGCCGTGAGCATCGCCAATGGAGCCAACTTCAACACCCATAAGCTTGAGTTTGGTGCTCATGTCAGCGCCCTCGAACTTGAGTGTGTTATCCGATTCGCCGTTCAAAATATGCGATACAGCGGCTCGAGCCATAGAATAACCTGGTGCAACTAAGCCAAATATTCGTTGATTCCAAAGCGCACATTCACCCACTGCATAAATATTTTCATCTGAGGTTAAGCAATAATTATCAATCACAATACCGCCACGTTCGCCGATACTTATGTCATGCGCTTTAGCTAGCGCATCACTAGGACGAATACCAGCTGAAAACAGGATCATGTCCGTTTCTAAGAAGGTACCATCAGCAAAATTCATGCGATATCTGCAGTTGTCACCGGCAACAATTTCTTGGGTCGCTTTTTGAGTATGAACTTCAACGCCAAGTGCACTAATTTTGTCCCTTAGCAATCTACCACCCGATATATCTAGCTGCACAGCCATAAGCTGAGGTGCAAATTCAACAACATGTGTTTCAAGTCCGGCTTCCTTAAGCGCATTCGCGGCTTCTAGACCTAATAGACCACCGCCAACAACAACTCCTATTTTACTAACCTGCGCGGAAGCTTGAATATCATACAAATCCTCGATTGTGCGATAAACGAGACAATGCTCTTGCTCACTGCCGGGAATAGGAGGGACAAACGGGTATGAACCTGTTGCCAAAACGAGCTTGTCATAGCGACATTGTTGACCTGCTTTAGTGCTAACAATTTTGTGTACTTTGTCGATTTCTGTTACCCAAGCGTTAGTATGAAAACTGACATTGAGTGACGCATAGTGCTCAGGTGTGGTCATTGCTAGATCGTCCGCAGTCTTACCACTGAAAAATTCAGACAAATGAACTCGGTCATAGGCTAAACGTGGCTCCCCCGACAACACGCGAATGGAACAATTTGGGCTTTGCTCTCGCAAGTTTTGCACAAAATGATGCCCAACCATTCCGTTGCCAATAACGACGATATCGTCTTTAGGGATACTATGAATAATTGACTTCGCCATCTTTTCTTTCCTTTTTCAGGCATAAAAAAGCCCACAGTGGATCGATGATCTGCTGCGGGCTTCATTGCCGTTATAAATCAACCATCATCGATTGACTATAAAATTTATTAGTTTTGGGCTTGAAATGAGTCACCCTCAAATCAACTGCTAGGCTAATGTGAAAACCGCCTAGATGTTTCAAATTTGCTTAGTCTTTGGCCGACAGTCTTATTCGATTTTCCTACCAAGACCGTCGTCGTCTATCTCCTCATTCACTAAATATGCCAATACGTTTTTTATACTATTTTCATATAGTTAGGGATAAAGCAATATTAGAAAGCGTATTTTACGCACCAAAGTTGCACAAATTTGCTTTATTTCGGCGCATTATTTGGTCCGTTTCAATAACCTAATATATAGATTACATGTCGCTTCAATAAAATGGGGACAAAATTGTAGTTACAAGGATAGGATAGTGTATAACGACATAGAAACAAACAATTCACGTGCTAGAAATGAAACGAGGATAGCAACACCATATCGCCAATCTAGCCCCAAAGGTTTAAAAACAGGCTCAATCCATTGCCCAATTGCCGATAAATACGAGTTTTGTAAATTACCATTATTTGGAATAATATCCTAATGTCCATACAATCATCGACACTACAAAAATGATGGAACCAGCACGCTTAATAAATTGAGTACCACTGTTCAAAATGCGGTAAAAAAAGGTGCCAAGCGTGCTTTGCTCTCTGCCGCGTTTAGTAAAGCCTCTTTTTTATTCATTAGCATTCTCTAAACGTAGTCATGATACTGATACAAAGCAGTTAATTTTTAAATAGATTAAATATGAAAAAAATACAGCCAAAAGTTGGTATTATCGGTGGTGGACTAGCTGGGGTATATACGGCCTATTTGCTTGCACAACAGAATGTTACATTCGAAATCATTGAGGCAAAGCCTATTCTGGGCGGTCGAATATGCGGCGAAAATACCAGCTCATCTGATTATAAAATTGATCTTGGTCCTTCCTGGATATTCCCTCATCAACAAGAAATACTAAAACTCGTTTCTAGTCTTGATTTACGACTAGTTGAGCAATATAGCTCAGGCGATGCTATTTTTCAGCGTAACGTAAAGGAACAAGCCCAAAAAGTTACCGGTGTGTCACCACCAACCATGTACCGTGTATTTGGAGGGACAACTCGACTAATAGCTTCATTAGCTCAATGCATTAATGCGCAAAATACGACGTTATCAACGAAAGCTAATTCATTCAAATATGATGGACAATATTGGCATGTTGAAATAGATACCAATAACTCGCAATATGGATTGCAAGAGAACAAAAAGTCGATGAATATACACGAAGACATATCTACTTCCACGGTATTATTTGAGCATCTAGTGATTGCGGCGCCGCCAAGGGTTATCGCCCATAAATTATCGTTTATTCAAACTAGTGACCTCAAACCCGAGCACCAATTTGGAAACAACTTACCCAGTATAGATTCTGATGACCAATCTACGCGGACGCCAGATCTAAATACCAAGAGCGGTGACAAGTTCCTTAAAGCACTGAGTCATAAATTTGAGCAGACTCCGACATGGATGGCAGCTCAAGCCAAGTTTGCAGTTACCTACAAAGCACCTTTTTGGCGCGAACATGGGCTATCTGGACAAGCTTTCAGTCATGTTGGGCCTCTAGGTGAAATACATGATGCGTCGTTTGAAGACAATGATGGTAATTCGGTTTTTGCCTTATTTGGCTTTGTAGGTATTCCCTTTGTGCATCGTCAACAAGCATCTACTGAACAAATGAAAAACGCCTGCTTATCGCAACTCAAGTCAATTTTTGGGCCAGAAGTAAGTGAGTACCAACAAACATATTACAAAGACTGGGGTGCTGACCCTTTCATAGCAAATTCTATTGATCAAAAACAAGCTCCCAAGCATCCGCATATTAATCTTGTATCTGAACAAGCACAGCTCAAACAGCTCAAACTATATCTTGCAGCTAGTGAATTTTCTGAAAGTGAAGCAGGATATATGGAAGGAGCGATTGTGGCGGCCAGACGCGCAGTAGAAAAAATACTTTTGACAGTTGAATAACGTTAGTTCAATTTATCTATCTATAGATAGATAAATTAAAAACGGCTAATTAATCTGTCTTAAGTAAATTAAGGACATGTTAAAGGGTCATATCAGCAGCCATTAGCCATTATTAGTGTAGCTATAATTGCGAAAAATCTAGTAGTCCAAGCCAATGCTCAATGTAAAAGCAAGTAACGAGAATCATATGAAAATTAATGCAGACTTTTCAAAATTGGCCACCGTACATACAATCGATCAAGAGTGGATTGCTTCCCCAATGGCAGGTGTTGACAGAAAACCACTTGATCGCGTAGGCGCTGAAGTAGCCAGAGCAACGAGCATGGTTCGTTACGCACCAAAAAGCCATTTTTCGCCTCATACGCACAGTGGTGGTGAAGAATTCGTTGTCCTTGATGGCGTGTTTCAGGACGAGAATGGTGACTACCCAATTGGCTCTTATGTGCGCAATCCTCCCCAGTCTAAGCATAAACCAGGTTCGCAACAAGGCTGTGTTATTTTTGTAAAGCTGTGGCAGTTTCAACCAGATGATCGCCAGCATGTAAATATTCAGATGGATAACGCTCGAATAGCCTTTGCAGATGCTACAAACAACGTTGTGGAGAGATTACTTTTCGCTGATCAACATGAACAGGTCAAACACCTTACATTGTCCAAAAATACTCAGTGGCAAAGCGACGCAACAAATGGCAATGAAGTATTAGTGCTTAACGGTAGTGTTTTGCATAACCAGATTCAGCTAAATACGCATGCTTGGTTACGTGTTCCTATAGGACAAAAATTGCAGCTTCAAGCATTGAGTGAAGGCGCAACGATATGGATGAAAACAGGCAACTTAGCCGATATTGACAATCAAATAAATCGAGTTGAACGCCTAAATTAGCATTAATAACATATTTGCTAAGGCCTGTTTACTCTGGCAAAGCCAATTCTTTTGCCGCTATAATGAGGCTAATGATCTGCCAACCAGACTTGGGTTTTATATCATTAGAAGTGGTAAACAGCCTTAACTTACCGTCGTTATCGATAGCGCAAAGCTGTAGGCATCTATCTTTATATTCCACTTGATAATCAGCATAATTGAAATTATCGGATAGCTTTGTTGTTTTCATGCTAGCACCTTTTGAGGTATAGCCGGCGAGTCTTCCATAGGTCACATCATTGGCAAACAAACCTAGTTTTTTAGAATAAGACTCCGAAATTTGATGACTAGGACGTTGTTGTGATTCACCATTGCTAAGCCCTAATACAGACCCCTTGCCCATTTCATGTTCAAAGTGATAAGTAACCAGTGGATTGAGCTGACGATAAGGTGACATGACTAACACCTTGCCAATCGCCGTTAAATCTAATGTTCGTTCTGCATGTTCCGACATCGGATTACCAAAATACGTTGGGATACCGTCCATGCGCGCTAATTTGATGGTCTCCCAGTTGGTATCTGCCAAACATATTGGTATTTTGTGCGTCATCAACTCTTTGGCAAACATACGGCTAAATTGGGCACCGCCAAAAATCAAAAAGCCGTTTGGCGCTGGCGCCCTAATACCCAAGTATTCAGCTACCTTCGCACTCGTTAAGCTCTGCAGTACCACCGTTGCGATAATAATCAAGAAGACCATAGGTACTAGCATTTCTGCTTGCGCATAATCCAACGCTTCTAACTTCAACGCAAACAAGGCTGACACCGCTGCTGCCACTATACCGCGTGGCGCTATCCAACTTAACAAAGCGAGTTCTCGCCATTTCAGCCCAGTGCCAATAGAAGATAAAAAGACACCAATGGGACGTGCGATAAACATGACTGCCACCAGCACCAACAAAGCACCCCAACCTACATTAAGTATGGCGCTTAATTCAATTCGAGATGCTAATAGTATGAATAATCCGGATATTAATAGAACACTCAGCGTTTCTTTAAACTCTAGAATATCATCAACATCAACGTCCTTCATGTTTGCCATCCACATACCCATTACGGTGACCGTTAATAATCCAGATTCGTGAGCAATTAGATTTGAGCCTGCGAATGCGCCCAACATAATGGTTAGCACTGCAGTGTTCATCAAATAATGGGGTATCCAATGATGACGCAAAGCTAAACCCAAAAAATAACCAACCGCGATACCAACGCCAAAACCGATCGACACGGTTAATCCAAAAGCATAAAGCGTATGCGTAAGCGCGTCTTGAGTAGATATAATATATTCAAAGACCAATACCGCTAATAGCGCACCAATGGGATCAATTATAATTCCTTCCCAACGTAAAATGTTGGAGAGCTTGGCACTTGGCCGCACGGTTCTGAGCATCGGTACAATGACTGTCGGACCGGTAACGGTGACAATAGCGCCCAACAGGAAAGCCATTTCCCAGGACACCCCCAGAGCAAAATGAGCCGCAGGTGCAACCACCACAAACGTGATTAAAGTGCCTATGGTGCAGAGATTTCGCACCATAGAACCATGACCACTTAAGTCTTGCGTGCGTAAAGTGAGTGCACCTTCAAATAGAATAATCGCCACCGCTAGTGACACAATAGGAAAAAGCAAGTCGCCGAACAATTGGTCCGCGTTGATTATCCCGGTTACGGGACCCGCCACAATACCAACAATCAGTAATGGTAAGATCGCGGGCACGCGTATTTTATAAGCAATATATTGGCAAGCAATCGAAAGTAAGCCAACCATTACTAGTGGAATTATTAAGTCGTCCAATGACACAGCCGTCTATTGTTGAACATCATATTTTATATATAACTCAAAGTTTATGTTTAGTCTCGGTTTTTACAGTTTTTGTAGGCTTTGCATTATCCACTGTTTTAATTGTGTTTCGCTCATCCCACCCGACATTCGATTAATTTCTACGCCTTTATGAAAAAATATTAGCGTTGGGATAGACCTAATGGTCGCGTCGGCGGACACTGCATTTGCACTTTCAGTGTTCACTTTTGCAAATAGAATACCATCAGACTCTTTCGCTACTTTCTCAAATGCAGGTCCCATTGCTTTGCACGGCCCACACCAACTTGCCCAAAAATCGACGACGACTGGCATGTGGTTATTTTCTATATAAGGGTAAAAACTGCTGTCATCAAGGTCTATTGGTTTGCCACTATAAATAGCGTCACCACATTTTCCGCACTTAGCACCAACATGAGTTTTATCTTCTGGAATGCGATTTGTTGATGAACAATGTGCACAAACAATATGCATGACTTCTCCTTAGGTTCAAAAAAATGATACTTCACTATAAGAATTTGAATGTTGCAAATTTAACGATAAAACGCAACAGTAGGATATTACTTAAAATAACAATTGAGACAACACAATGCTTAAATTATATGGATTTGACGTAAGTAACTATTACAACATGATTAAACTAGCAATGGCCATAAAAGGTATTGAATATGAAGCCGTTATTACATATCCGAATCAAACTCCTGAGTACCTCGCAATTTGCCCTACCGGCAAAGTGCCTGCATTAGAAACTGCGGATGGCGTGTTAATCGAAACTAATGTTATTTTAGAATACTTAGATGAATTATCACCTGAAAATCCATTAATTCTAGGTTCAGCTTACGAGCGTGCCAGAATTAGAGAGTTAATGAAGATGGTTGAACTGTATATAGAATTACCCGCGCGACGCTGCCATACCGAAGCTTTTTGGGGTGTACCAGTGCACGAGCAAACTAAAACAGAAGTAAAACGCGCTCTCCTCAATGGTATACAGGCGCTATCTCGTGCAGCTTCATTTTCGCCTTACCTTGCTGGTGATAAAATGACAGCGGCAGATATATTTTTCTTATATTCAATGGGCTTAGCGTCAGCGGTGGCCAAAAAATTATTTGAAATCGATTTATTTGCCGAAGCACCTGGCGCAAAAGAGTTATTTGCCACGTTAAACGCGATGCCAGAAGTAAGGGCTATCGCCAAAGATCAAGCAGCGGCTCAGCCTGACTTCAACGCTTATTTAGCAAAAGCGTTTGCAAAAAAGTAGTAAACAGTAAAAATTGGATGATTTGCAGCGGACCGTTTTAGTCCGCTCATTTTTTATACTTCCAATGAAGACCATTTGATATATGCCGACGGCACAAGTTGTCGTGCTGCCTGCTCAGTTGCATCTATTGTTTTTTGCCACTTGTGACTACGCAATCCAATCCCGCTTTATAGCCACTCTAGTTAACAGCAACAAACCAATTGCAATGACAGCGACGCCGCTTTGCATAACGAGAACGACACTGCCGAGCACAGCGATGGCATCAACTACGATAAATATACCAATATTCTGTAGCACTAAACCTGCAATAGATAACAAGAATAGAGGTAAAGCGAACGCTTTCTTCATCAGTAACGCTGCACATCCTAACGCGCCGGCGAAAACCGCGACCAACGATGCATAAGACGACCACATCGGTGTGTCGGCATACATCTGTTGCTGTGCAGTAGGAAGGGCTGCGATAGCCTCAGGGGTGATCATAAAATTCATAATGACAGCGGCAGCGCCGAGTAAGTTCCATAATAGCGCAACAAAGGCAGCAACGATAAACCAGACTGGTGTTGTATTCATGAGATTCCCCCAAAAAAATTTTGTTTATTTATATATAATAGTTCGATGTAACTAAAAAGTAAAAAGCACCGCTTGTTTTGGATATCTGGTTAGTTTGATATAGTGTGACGTTCCGAGCATAAATGGTGTGCCTAAAATTTACTTAAGTAATCTAAACTTGGAGACTCCTTGCAATCAATTCTTGATGACATAGCACAGCAAATGGCGCAATCAGAGGACAAAGGCCAGGTAGCTTCTTATATTCCTCAACTCGCACAAATCGATCTTGACCAGTTTGCGATGAGCGTTGCGCTGCCAAACGGGAAAATATATAGCGCGGGTTGCGCACAAACGACTTTTTCTATTCAGAGTGTCTCAAAAGTATTCACGCTTACTTTAGCGTTAGGTAAATTAGGCGAGACTCTTTGGTCACGAGTTGGCCGCGAGCCCTCTGGCGACCCGTTCAACTCGATAGTGCAGCTTGAGCACGAACATGGTAAGCCACGTAACCCATTCATTAATGCAGGCGCGATTGCCGTTGCAGACTCTATTATGCAAGGCCATCAACCCAAGGAGACTTTAGCTGAAATAGTCCAATTTATTCGTTTTCTAGCAAATGATGAAAGTATTATTATTGACGAAAAAGTGGCTCGCTCTGAAGTTGAAACCGGTACCCGAAATGCCTCATTGGCTTATTTTATGGCCTCGTTTGGTCATTTTGAAAACGATGTGCAAGCTGTATTAGGGACTTATTTCCATCACTGCTCAATTGCTATGAGCACCCATCAACTTGCAACTGCAGGACTATTTTTGGCTAACAATGGTATCAATCCAACTACCGGCTATGCTGTAGTGTCACCACAACGCGCAAAACGTATTAATGCGCTAATGTTAACCTGTGGACACTACGATGGTTCAGGTGAGTTTGCCTTTAGAGTTGGGCTGCCAGGCAAGAGTGGAGTTGGTGGTGGAATATTAGCCGTTGCCCCAGGCAAAGCCTCAATTGCGGTTTGGTCACCCGGCTTGGATGTTATAGGAAATAGTAAACTTGGCACTGAAGCACTTGAATTATTTGCGGCTAAAACTGGATGGTCGGTATTTGGTGAGTAGTCTTAATTAGACATCAAGGTCTTTTTGGCTTGCAAGAAACAGCAACAATTGGGGTGAGACAACTCACTACGTTCGTAAGTTATCTCTTTTTATATTTCTGATTAATTCCGCCCATCATACTCAGCAGATAGCCGCTACCATTGACTGTGCAAATTCAACATAAGCATTCGGATCTTCAGAAGTCCCTTTGACTTTAAGGCGATCAGCATATGCAAGTCTAGCGCTCATTACCAACCAAAAAATAGCACTGATAAGACCGACAAAGCGCCATAGGTTTGATTTAGCCCATTTAAGTGCAAGGGTTATTGATAACACATATAGCACAAATCCACCGAGCTTTGATGATGCCCAACCATTGACAAATGGATATAGGTTAAGGGGATTAACAGCGACCATGTAAATAAAGGTAATAACAAATAACGTATATAAAACGTGCGGTCCTATTTTTAATAGCTTGTTATTGACCATTTCTGATTTTTTCATGGTCAACACAAAACTAACGATAAATAAAACAAAAGTAAGCAAAATTATAGTGAGATGGGCGTGTTTAACTATCGTGTACATGGCATTCATTCCTTAGCGGTTTTTATTTTTTTCGTTTACTGATTGAAGGCACTATGCTCATCATCAACTTGTTGCAAACTATACTATTAGGGTTTCACGCAGATACCAAGCTAAATTAGTGCTTTAGGAGCAACGTGCTTAATTAAATCGATTAAAGAATACTAAAACTAGGCATTGATGTATCCTAGGTACTGGATAAACTAAACTTTCTTGCTAATTAAATAAGCATTTCTTGCGCACTTAACTAATACTGTCTATGCTCTGAAAATTATTACCCCACAAGCAATATGTAGACGTTTGAACATGCAACCTGAAACAATTCTATGACCTCTACCATTGATGCTAAACCAACGATTTTTGGTACCTTACTTGGTGTAGCCGCTGGCGGCGTTTGCTCTTACTCAAGTGATTATGAAACAGCTAACGAAACTGAATATCCCAATCGCTCCGCGTATCGTAGCTACTATGACGGTATTTATATGGGCTATAAATGGCAATGCGTCGAATTTGCAAGGCGCTGGCTGTATGTTAATAAAGGCTACATATTTAATGATGTCAGTATGGCATATGAAATATTTAATCTTAAAGACGTTAGGCAAGTTCAAAGTAATACAACGCTTCCTTTAAAAGCATTTAAGAATGGTTCTTTACGTCACCCAGAACCCGGCGCTATGCTGATTTGGGACGAAGGTGGCGATTTTGAGCATACTGGACACGTGGCAATAATCAGTGAAGTGCTGCCACATGCGATCCGGATTGTTGAGCAAAATATGGATTTTGTTAAATGGAAAGAAGGCTGTAATTACTCTAGGGAAATTGTGTTAAAAATTGGCGAACAAGGCGATTTTTGGTTACATTGCCCACCCAAAGAAGGTCAAATTTTGGGGTGGATGTTACAAACTGAAGACGAATTGAATAGTGAAGACACCCCCCAAATTACTCCTGAATTATACAATGTGCATCTGCATGAACACAAAACAGCGTCCACGAATTCACGTCCTTGGTTAAACATCGCTAATGAAGATGAGGCAGCCTACGTAGAAATGATGAAAGGGCATTGGTTAAGCTCTGTCAAAGAAGACTTTACTTATTATTACGATATATCACAAACCGCAGAAGAGTTGTTAGAGACAGCCACCGACGAATTGCACGGTATGTTTATGCATGCGACAGACTATGTACTTCAACATCCAGAAATGCTTGAGGGATTTGGCTTTCCAGAAGGTATTTTGCCGCGCATTAGACAATCGTGGGACAACCGTTTGAATCAGTTAATCACTAGTCGGTTCGATTTTGCTTTGTCTGAAAATGGCTTAAAAGTTTACGAATATAACTGCGATTCAGCGTCGTGTTATATGGAAGTAGGTAAAATTCAAGGCAAGTGGGCAAAACACCTGAACATAAAACGTGGCCATGATGCGGGTAGAAACTTATTTACTGACCTTGTCACGGCATGGAAAAAGAGCGACGTAAAAGGCAAAGTTCATGTCTTGCAGGATACCGATCCTGAGGAGGATTACCACGCCTTATTTATGCAAGAAGCAATTAAAGCAGCGGGCCTGGAATGCGAAAGAGTGGTTGGTTTAGACTCCTTAAAGTGGAACGACGACGGCGTTATTGTTGATGCTGCAGGCGTGCCTCTCAAGTGGATTTGGAAAACGTGGGCATGGGAAACAGCTCTAGAACAACTTCGACAAGAAATGGTCGATTCCTCGGATAAGAGTTTTATTAACAATCCAACTATCAGCGCCGGTCAAACACCAAAGCTAGCAGATGTGCTGTTGCGTAAAGAAATCATGGTGTATGAACCCATGTGGACCTTAATACCCAGTAATAAAGCCATACTCCCTATATTGTGGGCTTTATTTCCAAACCATCCATGGTTGCTTGAAACAAGTTTAGAACTAAGTGAAGAACTAAAGCAAAAAGGCTTCGTTTCGAAACCAATCGTTGGCAGATGTGGCGCTAATATCCAACTCATAGATGAAAACAACCAAACTCTGGCTGAAAAAGGAGGCAACTTTGGTGAGCGTGACTACGTGTACCAACAACTTTGGCCCCTGCCTAAAGTAGGAAAGTACTATGTTCAAGTCTGTACTTTCGCAGTATCGGGTAATTATTCAGGCAGCGGTGTTCGAGTGGACCCATCTATGATTATTGGTAAAGACAGCGACTGCATAGCGCTTCGAGTTCAAGAAGATGATGCAATTAATATTACGAAACCCATAGGCTCATAACAAACGAGTAGTATGTTTATACATAAATAAAGTCATCCAGCATTTTATTTATGAGCGCTATATATGAACACTTGCACACCTCCTGCGCTACAACTTTACACTTTAAAAAAATTCTCATTTAATGTTATATTATAACCATGCGAAATAGTCACTTATAGGCTATTATTGAAGGTAGCTATAACAAATCGTAATATTGAATTGAATCAAAAAAAGGAAGTAGTACATGGAAATATTGTTTGATTACATCTTGACTGTAGAAGTTGCCATTATCGCGCTAGTGTTAGTGTTGTTAAGAAGCAGCATTAAATTTGTGCCACAAAACAGAGTTTTCGTTGTTGAACGGTTTGGAAAATTCCAGTCGACTAAAGAGGCTGGGCTAAACTTCATTTTACCCTTTATTGATCGTATTGCAGCCGACCGTTCATTAAAAGAACAAGCGGTCGATGTGCAAGAACAGAGTGCAATCACCAAAGATAATATTTCATTGATGGTAGATGGCGTATTATATTTCCGAGTAATGGACCCATACAAAGCGACCTACGGCGTAGAAGATTATGCCTTTGCTGTAATACAATTAGCGCAAACCACAATGCGTTCTGAATTAGGCAAAATGGAGCTAGACAAGACCTTTGAAGAAAGAGATATATTAAACTTAAATATCGTAACAGCAATTAACCAAGCGGCTGGCCCTTGGGGAATTCAGGTTATGCGCTACGAAATTAAAGACATCATTCCACCAGGTTCTATTATGGAAGCGATGGAAGCGCAAATGAAAGCCGAAAGGGTTAAACGCGCGCAGATTCTAGAATCTGAAGGTGACCGACAGTCTGCAATCAACCGTGCTGAAGGCCAAAAAGCCGCGGTTGTATTAGCAGCTGAAGCTGACAAGTCACAGCAAATATTGCGAGCACAAGGTGAAGCATCAGCAATAGTCGCTGTCGCAGAAGCCCAAGCCGAGGCCTTGAGAAAAGTAGGTGAGGCAGCCAATACTGAGCAAGGTCAAAAAGCAATTCAACTTGATCTGGCAACGAGAGCGATTGAGGCTAAGAAAGCGATTGCGAAAGAGTCGAGTGTTGTACTACTACCAGACTCTGGGACAGACATCGCATCCGTAGTAGCCCAAGCAACAAGCATTATCAACGCGATGAAGAACAAAGGAGTTTAATATGGAATTATTTGCTAATAACTTGATTGAAACAATATTAATTATAGGTGTATTACTTTTAATCCTTGAAGTTGTCGTTTTAGGTTTTAGCACATTTTTCCTAACTTTTACTGGTTTAGCCGCCGTAGCCACCGCATTAATAATGTGGCTAGGGCTCATTCCTGAAACGTTTCCTTGGACAATAAGCTCGATTGCCGTTTTCACTATTGTATTTGCTGCTCTGCTATGGAAAAGGCTCTCAAAATTACAAAATACCGTTGATTACAAGCGTGCCGATTCTGACCTAATAGGACATACTTTTGTATTACCTGAAAATATCGAAGCCGCACTGCCAATGAAGGAAAAGCCTAAATATCAGTTCTCGGGTATAACTTGGTATCTAAATGCACACGAAAACTTAGTAAAGGGAACCGTGGTAGAAGTTGTTCAAGCCGATGTTGGTTCTTTATTGATTAGAGCTAAACAAGTTTAACAGGCTGTAATAAGTGTCTTGTGCTCATCGCTTAACCACAATTCATCGCTGTCGCCAACGCCTTCCGCATATGGATTTTCAACGCCCCTAGCTATTACAAATTGACCGTAATGATTAAAGGAAAACAAAAACTGAAAAGCGGATGTTTATATAAAAACGAAGAAAATTTGCACTTAGCTAAAAAAACCACGCGAAAGGGTCTTACCTTTTCTCTCGAAGAAACTTAACATTACCTGGAAAGCAAAGCCTTGCCTTACTAAAATGCAAGATTGAAGTAGCTGGATCATTTTGGCTGTAAAAATAGAATAAAATAAAATTGCTAATGTTCAGTTATTTCTCATAAGAGTGCTCGCTTCATTAGTAACTTTTAAAAACCTTTTAATAGATTATGTATGAACTCTGTAAGCACAGACTTCGAGTGGAAATTTGAACGGCGTGCGACCCCTTATGGGGTAATCCCCCCGTGCAATTTTTATAAATTACGCTCGATGATTTTTTCAATGCTCTGCTAAAAACATTTCATCTCCATATTACGGATCTTTGTAAACCTTCCGTGGGGAGCGGGGCAAACGCATTTTTCTAAGAGCGACAGGGTTTTTTGGGCCGACCCTATTCACCACCTATGGCGGATGGTCGACAATATCATTCACTAATTTTGTTTCTTTGGTTGCTGTTATGGTTGGTGTTTGGGGGACTGTTCTTCAGCGGAAAAATTTTAGAAAAATTTGGTGAAAAGTCGGTCATTGCATTCCGTTCGGGTTGTATCTGCATTCTTTTTGCTTTGTTTGCTGCTCTTCCTGCGCTGTGGTCAGAAAAATGGTTTCTGGTGAGTTTTGTCATAGCCGGCGAATTATTAAGTATCGCGGTGATCCCGATCTGTATGCGCCTGTGTTTACCGACCGTCGCCGCCACACAGTTCGTAATTTACATGAGTATCAGCAACCTCGGAACTCTTCTAGGCGCCTTTCTCCCAAGAGCTACGCAGGCCAAGGCTACGAACAGCAGCTTTTCTGGGTCCTAGCGTTGTTTATGGCGCTTGTTTGCGTTTGGTCTATTTTTGCAAGTTCGCTTTATGGATCAAATAATCGACAAAGGGCCTAGGCATAACGCTGACCTGTCCGATGAAATACCGAGGCATTATATTTATATCACTAACTGCACTTTTATAATCGAACTGCGAACGATGCAAATGGCACTTAACTTTAAGCAACCAACTAAATGGCTGATATTCCAGAGTGATAGAACCCATCTTGAACTCCCATAGTTCTTGCATGTTTCATTGTCTAGCGCAATGGCATACTCTGATTGATTACCCGTGAATATTACTCCGCCCTCGGTTAACTGACTAATTTGAAATCGTTACGAATTCTGTGTGCCAACAGATTGGAGATAAAGGCACATACATTTGATTTTTATGTGCCTAAAATTTCTTGTGATTTTTTTTGATTTTTGATAAATACTTTTTATTCAAGTCTTTAAATCAATGGAGTAAAGAAACGTTTTTTGCGGGGAAGGTAATAGTTACTCTCATCTAGAGAAATTATTACCTCGATTGCTCTGCCTTGCAATTCTTTCGCAGGAATAAAGCCATAGTAGCGAGAATCTGCACTGTTGTTGCGGTTATCACCTAATACCAAATAGTGCTCATGTGGCACTATGACCTCATTGAATGTATCAGCTTGTGCTGCGCCGACAAATTGAAGTTTATGCGCTACATTTGCAATTTTCTCGGTGCCCTTGTTAGTTTCATCAAGTTCAGAGTAAACCAATGGCTTGCCATTTATACTTAATTGATTGTTGTGCATGGCTACTTTATCGCCGGGCAAACCAATGAGCCGCTTGACCATTCGCACGCCTGCTTTTTCTGAATTGAATACGACGATATCTCCTCTATTAGGCTCCCCGGTTTGCATTAATTCGATATTGGTGAAAGGAATTTCTAATCGATAAGCCATCTTGTTTACAAAAATTCGGTCGCCTTCAACTATGGTGGGTAGCATCGAGCCTGTCGGCACAATGTACCAATCTGCAAAGCTACTGCGTGAAATAAGCATTAATGCAAAAAAGAGCACGACACCCCAATTTTTTTTGATGATTGACGTAGCGTTCAACTTCATTATTTTTGGTCACATATATTAATAATAGTAAATTTTAAGACCTTACTCCTTTAGATACGTTCATAGTTTAAATGTAAGAAAATGTTTTAGAGGATGCGCCAAACAACGAACTACTTGAAAAACTAAAATCAAATGTTGAAGAAGTAAGAACTCGTGGCGGCATCATGTATGTATTTGCTGATAAAAACGCTAACTTTGCGAGTGACGAAACGATGCGCGTTATTAATGTACCGAATTGTGAGTCGCCAATTGCTCCGATTATCTACACTTTGCCACTGCAGTTATTGTCATATTATGTTGCCGTTATTAAGGGAACTGATGTTGGTCAACCAAGAAATTTGGCTAAATCGGTTACAGTGGAATAGGGAGACAGGCACTGTCAAGTTTTGTCGTTGTTAAATAAAGTGCGCTACTAATTCAATAGTGCGCTACTGCTTAAAAAAGTACGCTACTCGAAAAGTGCGCTACTAAAAATAAAGTAAGCTACTCAGCTATTAACGGCGAGACTCTTGTTAAAAGGTGAAATTTTGGTCGACAATAAAGATGCTGACAAAGCAATAGAGTTGTTTACTGTTCCATTGGTCAGCTTTGCCCAAGTAAGCGATTGTAGTTATTTTCTAGATTTTACTTGTCATTTTTTGCTAGAAATGAGGTTTTTATCTATGGCGTTGACAGGCAAGTAAACGGCAATTGCAGACAGTCGCAGTATATTATTGATGAGCTTTGGAAAGATACTTAACACGTTAAAGTTTTGAGACCTTTTTAACATCAACATAAACCCCCTTAAGCAGAAAAGCGGACATTCTTCGA
>JBLIKA010000075.1:0-18162 GCA_047637355.1 Glaciecola sp.
GTGATCGCCGTTTGGCTGTTTTGACTGGCAAACTCCGCGCTATAAAAAACCTTCATTGAACCTGCATCAGTACTACCAGTAAAACGCAGGCCAAAAGTATCTAGGGAATTGTCAGCGTCATTATCAATTTCTAGTAAATATGCATAGCCGGTAAGTACGCCGACAGATGTTTTATAGGACGCATTTAGCAAATGATCTTTTGTATCCAAATCAGCCGCTTCAGCAAAAATACGATTTCGCTGACTGATATAGGCATACTTCAAATCCAAGTCTCTAACTGGACTAAACTGGGCTGATAAGCCATCAAATGTTTGCCTGTCTTGTCGCCATCCAACATGCCCAACAAACCGATGATTATCCATAGTGATCACCTGGCGGCCTAATTTGGCCGAAAAGTTGCTCCCCTTATATTGAATATACCCCTGTTCCAATTCAGTAAACTCTGGGTCAGCAATGACAGAATAAATGCCCGGTTTAAAGCCCGTAGGACCAACACTATAGTCCCCTTGCCCTAACACAATGCGGTTATCTTCCATTTCCACCATCATTGAAAAGCCACTAAAGGAACCCGTGGTATATGCTAAACGGGTGCGTAAGGTTAACGCACTGGCGTCTTTCGCCGCATTGTCTTGCTTAACATCCTCGTAGCGCAGGCGAATATCGGCACTGGCAGTCCCCGTAATTAAAGCCTCGGTAACAGAGTTGGCCAGCGTCGATTGACTACTAGCGACACCCACAAGTGCCATTATCAAAGCAATACTCAGTGTACTTTTTTTATATTTTTTCATGATTTTCTCTTTAGTTTTAAGTAGGACAATGAACTTATTGGGTAAGTGTTCCCTGTTGCTCGATTATCGTGCATCAATGCTTGTATAAAGAGCATCTCTTTTGTACATGCCGTTTCTGAATGGAAAAGACGAAACCTATTTACCAGTGGTACATTTTTCATCGTTTGCTTGGTCTTTGCATTGCGAAAGGTGTGCCACTTCATAAAAACAACCAATCCTATTGTTTTAAATCATTTTTATTGCAAAAAAAGAAAATGTAGATGTAACGATTTTTCGGTTTTAACGAATTATCGTGATACTAGAAACGAATTTTCGTTATTGGCTTGTTTATTGAATGAAGCTGTTTATAAAAATAGTAAAAGCGCGAAGGAACGGCTGAAAACAGGTGACATTATGCTAGCAGAAGATATTTTTGAATACGGGCCTCAGGCTCAAATTTTAGTCGCTCCATTCGACAATAAAGTGCTCGCAGCAAATATTAAAGCCCGACAACTTTTTTTACTCAGCCATGCAGCAGATGAAACTATCACCGTAACCAGCCTTTTCAAGGACTGTTTGCCCGAGTTGTATACATTGAGTAGCGCCGCCATGCATCATGGTTGGGCATGGAGCGAAAATTTATTTTTCTCTGCTCCCGGTGAGTCGGCGCCGCTTGAAACGATGGTGTCTGTGAGTAAAAGCCAAGAAAGAATCCAGCTTATATTCAGTTTTAACGACAGTATAGACTTGTTCAGGCTTCGCCATAAATCATCAGCTGAGCGTCATCATCATGCGGGTTTCTTGCATTGGACTAAAGCCGAAACCGTATTTGAGGAAATTGAACGACAAAACCAATTGCTTCTATCGGCAGTGGGCGACGGTATATACGGTGTCGATGCAAACGGCTGCACTACCTTTGTTAATCCTGCCGCAGAAGTCATGCTTGGCTGGAGCAAAAACGAACTTGTCGGAAGAAACATTCATGACATGATCCACCATACCCATGAAGATGGTCGTCATTATCATCCCAGCGATTGTCCTATTTATGCAGCGTTTCATGACGGCTCGGTGCACAGCGTCGATGACGAAGTTTTTTGGAGTAAATCAGGTAAGCCGATCCCTGTCGAATATACCAGTACCCCGGTGACAGATAACGGCAACCTCGTTGGTGCAGTCGTTATTTTCCGCGACATCACCGAACGAAAGGTAACAGAAGAGAAGCTACTGAATGCAATGCGCGAAGTCGATTCATTAAAACAGCGTTTAGAGTTGGAGAACGCCTACCTGCAAGAAGAGATAAAAGCTGATTTCAACCATCATCAAATCGTAGGTCAGAGTGCAGCAGTGCAACACATGATTAACCAAATAGAATTAGTCGCGCCAACCAACGCAAATGTTCTGATCACAGGTGAATCAGGCACTGGCAAGGAGTTAATTGCCAGAGCAATCCACGAAGCCAGTGCGAGGAAGGCACGTCCTTTAATCAGAGTAAACTGCGCCGCTATCCCAGCCGAATTATTTGAAAGTGAGTTTTTCGGCCACGTAAAAGGAGCGTTTTCAGGTGCGATTTCGAATCGCGCTGGCCGTTTTGAACTCGCCGATGGTGCCACTATATTTCTTGATGAAGTGGCTGAAATTCCCCTGCAATTGCAGGGTAAGTTATTGCGAGTGCTGCAGGAGCAACAATTTGAACGTGTCGGTGACTCGAAAACCTGTTCTGTGGATGTGCGCGTTATCGCGGCAACTAATCAAAACCTAAAATCACAGGTAGAGGAAGGTAAGTTCCGAGAGGATTTGTTCTACCGTTTAAATGTTTTCCCCATCGAGTCTCCAGCGCTAAACAAGCGTTTAGAAGATTTACCCATGCTAACCAAACATTTTATTAAAAAAGTGTGTAGCCGCTCTAATAAGTCACTACCAATGGTTTCCCTCGCACAATTAGAACACCTGAAGTCCTACCATTGGCCGGGCAATATCCGTGAGTTGGAAAACATTATTGAACGTCAGGTTATCTTGTCTAATGACAATAGATTACACTTCGACTTCCTATCGTCGGAATTATCTAAGCCAACTCCATATGCTAATCATCCTGTAATTCAACCAACCAATGAAGTACAAAAAATAAAACTCGATATTTCCAGTATCGAATTAGCACTCAAACAGGCCGGCGGAAGAATTTATGGTGCAAACGGTGCGGCAACTATTCTCGGTTTAAAACCCACTACGTTAGCTTCTAGAATAAAAAAATACGACATCAAGATGCATCTATTTCGAGCATAAAGAAAAAAAGCAATTTCTCGATTTAAAAAACCGCCTTATGAATGTGTATTAATTAATTTTGTCTGAGGGAAGTACGACGATAATCTTAATGCTCGCACTCAGTTTTGCTATCGTGACAACAGAACCAAGATAATCACAAATAATATAAAACTGAGGCTTTGCCAAAACAAAAGCGGATCACGCTGCAAAAGAGGCTGCCTGGTCTTAGTCAAAAATAACTTATTCGGATGACGCATATCATAAGTGAATTCAGATAAATGGGGATAGCGCTTTAGCGGATTTAGTTGCAATGCTCTGTGCAAGGTATCATCAATCCAAGGTGGTAAATCTGAATCGTCGTTTATTAAACTTTGATAAGTAAATTTGCGCTGAGCCGCAACGCTGGTTGCTTGGATAATATGAGCGGAATAAGGAAAGCCGCCAGAGAGCATTTGGTAAGTCATTACCGCTAAAGCATAAAGGTCTGAGCAAGGGGTACCTTGATGACCTAAGAAATATTCAGGAGCTGAATAGCGTATTGTACCTCTCAATGCGTGTTCTTTTTTAGGGTCTGTCACACCCGCAATGTACACTGATCCAAAGTCGATAATCTTAGCCGTATTTGAACTGTCTATCATTACATTCTGAGGACGCAAGTCTTGGTGGATCATTTCCTGACGATGAAATGCTTGTAAGCCTTTAGCTACTTGTTCAATGATAGCTCGAACTTTCTCAAGGTTGGGCTTGGGGTTATCAATCATCCATTGGTGCAAGGATATACCTTCAATATACTCGCTGACTAAATATAAATAATGACGTTTTCGGTTTGGTTCAATCGCTTTGGCAACATGTGGATTGTCGACCCGTTTAGCTATCCATTCTTCAAGCATAAAACGCTCAAGATAATGACTGTCATCACGCAACTCTGTTGAAGGGATCTTAATCACAACACTTTGCTGACTGTCCAAGTCACGTGCTAAAAATACATGACTGCGACTACTGATATATATTTCACGGATAATTTCATAACCATCAAATATCATTCTAGCACTTAATGTTGGTGGCAGCGGCAACTGGGTCAATTGCTGCACTTCATGCAGTTCATAATGAGGTACATGATCGATACGCACGATTTGAACACTTAAATTATCGTCGCTGCCAGCATCAAGTGCTTGATGAATCACGTCTTTAGCGGCTAAGTCCAAGGACTCTGCACAAGCAATGGCTTTTACAATTTGGGTATCTTGTAGAAACTCATAAACGCCATCAGTTGCTACAACGAACACATCACCTTGCTCAATAGATTGAGTTTGATAGTCAATTTCAAAGTTTTGATCGATACCTAACGCTCGGGTCAAATAACTGACGTCAGCTGATACGACTCTTCGATGATCGTTAGTCAAGCGCTCAAGGCTGTCACCTGACAAGCGGTAAATTCGAGTATCACCAGAATGGAAAATATGGGCAGTATTTGACTTCAAAACCAGAGCACTAAACGTACAGACATATCCCTTATCTTTTTCGAAACGGTGTAGACTGTTGCGTGTTTGAGCGCAAAGCCAACTATTAATCGCTTTAACGACTTTTTGTACTGACGTTTTTACTGACCAAGAATCTGATGTGCAATAATAATCTTCTAAAAACCCTGACACAGCGGTTTGACTTGCAATCTGGCTGACCTGACTCGAGCTAATACCATCGGACATCGCAAATACGATCCCCTTGCTACTAAGCGAGGGTTCACTGGGTATCATGCAGCCAATAAAATCTTGGTTAACCTGTTTAAGCCCTTTATCAGTTGCTTGACCAGCACTCACACTAAGGGGCTTATTTTTTGGTTTATGCGTATTGATGGTAATTTTATTCCCAGAAAAAGGCTCCATAAAATGAATTATAGAGCCTTGAGTAGCATTGTTTGAAACTCGCTATGCAGATTTGCGCGCTGGTGAAGTTCTAACGTGAGTGTAGTACAAAGGTAAACCTACCAGCAACAAGCCACCCGCTAAGTTCCCTAATACCGTTGGTAATTCATTCCATACTAGGTAATCGTAAACAGTAAAGTCACCGCCCATGATCATAGAGAATGGGAACAGGAACATGTTTACAATTGAGTGCTCAAAACCCATGAAGAAGAATAACATCACTGGCATCCACATTGCTGCCATCTTTGCGCCAGCTGAAGTTGAAATCATTGCACCAACAACACCCATTGAAACCATCCAGTTACATAACATGCCACGGATAAAGATGGTAATCCAACCAGCAAATCCATGTTCCTGATAACCCACTGTTCGAGATTCACCAATGCTGGCGACTTTCTCGGCTATAGCTCCGCCCTCAATCGAATATCCATACGTTAATATAAAGGACATAAAAAAGGCAGTGGTCATGGCGCCAGCAAAATTACCAACAAACACCAGCCCCCAGTTTCGCATGACGCCTGAAAAAGTGACACCAGGGCGTTTATCTAACAGTGCCAAAGGCACTAAGGTAAATACGCCTGTTAACAAGTCAAACTTCATCAAGTACAGCATGATAAAGCCAACAGGAAACAGCACAGCTCCGACTAAAGGACTGCCCGTTTTAACGGCGACTGTAATAGCAAAAATCGCGGCCAGACCCAAAATTGCCCCAGCCATAAATGCACGGATCAGAGTATCTTTGATCGACATATAAATTTTGGATTCACCTGCATCAACCATCTTGGTTACAAACTCACTCGGTTCGATATACGCCATTACTAATTCTCTCTTATTAAAATTCGGTTGTTTTAAACTGCACTTCAAAGATAGGGGCAACAATTTGACCCATAAATTTTGCGTTTTTAACTAGTACTGACTCAGTGTCGCAATGGACATTTAATCAGCCACTAATCGGACTAAAATACCGCCAGATTACCAGGCGTTATAAGGTAAAAACTTACCATTTAGGGTCAAGATGACTCGATCACCCTTGGGGTTTTCTTCTTTCTCGACGTCCATTGTAAAATCGATAGCACTCATGATTCCGTCGCCAAACTTTTCCTGAATGACTTCTTTTAAGGTATCGCCATAGACGCCAACAACTTCGTAAAGACGATAAATTAACGGATCTTGTGGTACTGATTTGGCCCATTCCTTGATTGGGTATTCCTCCAATGCAGCTTTTGCCTCAGTCGGTAACGCTAGAAAAGAAACCAATTTTTCAGCCACCTCTGCAGTGCAGCTGTTCATCCCTAAACAAGCTGATGTAGTCCATACCGTCGACATACCAATTGCTTGAGCAATACCTTCCCAAGTTAATTGTCTGTCTGCCTTAATTAAAAAGATGGCTTCTGTTACATCAATTTTTTTCATAATAATTTCCTAAAAACAGCGATAAGGGCCATCAACATTCGTTACTCAGCGCCAGCAGCGCAAACAAATTTGAAGTACTCAGTAGTATCAAAGGTTTACTACGTTAACCTACTACTAGCGATAACCATGCCAACCTTAAAATACTTTATATCTAATTGTTTTTAATGATTAATATATATAATATTAAAAGAATAGTGGCAACGAAATTTCGAGGATAACGATTTATCGTTGTGATTAAAACGAAATATCGTTTTCGTACTGATTGTCCATTTTAGCCATTAGCCAATGATATCTCTGGAGTAATATCTGTATTTAAGCGTTGAGCCATTTTTGGCGGATAAATGCTTTTTTTTATATCCTTAGCGTAAATAACATCAAGCAAAAACCTACTCCAGAGTAAGTTGATGATTTTATTATTCAGCAAAAAAGTATCTTGTGGATAAATTAATACAAATGAGATTGATTCTTGTTTGTATTCGTGTTTAAATATCGGCTTAATCAAACTATATGCGTTAACAAGGAATCGATTTTTTGAAAATATCTCAACTTTCCCTAGGTATCTCTTCTATATTAATGGGCGTCGTATTTACATCTTCTGCAGCTGAATCTACTACTGATGCGAGCACTAATAGTATTGAGCAAATCACTATTTTAGGGTCTACCGCTGCGGTATCTAAGCTTCCTGGTTCAGGCGCCTATATTGGTAAAGAAATACTAGATACTTACGCAGTTACAGACATTCAGCGTATTTTATCCTCTACCGCCGGTGTCTATTTTGTAGAAGAGGACGGCTACGGATTACGCCCTAATATTGGTATGCGTGGATCAAGTTCTGATCGCTCTGAAAAAATTACTATAATGGAAGATGGCGTTCTCGCAGCGCCGGCCCCTTATGCAAGTCCCGCTGCCTATTACTTTCCTACTGTTGGACGCATGCAAGCGGTTGAAATACTTAAAGGGGGCTCAACTATTGAGTATGGGCCGCGCACCAGTGGTGGCGTTATTAACTTGGTCTCAACTGCCGTTCCACAAAATGCTTTGGGCGGCAAATTTGATTTCGCACTTGGAAGTGATGGTTTTTCAAAATTACATACTTTTGTTGGCGGGAGAAATGAAACTAGTGGCGGTTTAGTTGAAATTTATAACTACCAAGCAGATGGATTTAAAACACTTAACTCCGGGCAGGATACTGGTTTTAACAAAACAGATTTATTGACTAAATTTGATATCTATTTAGACGATGACAAACGTCACCAGTTAGAATTTAAACTTAAGTATTCTGACGAATCTTCTGATGAAACCTATGTGGGAATAACTCAACAAGACTTTAGTCAAAATCCATTTCAACGTTATTCAGCCACTCAACTTGATAATATGTCCACCGAACATAAACATGCGTCCGTGCATTATGATTATAGAATTTCTGAGAATATGGACTTAAGTGTTATTGCGTATATCAACGATTTCGGTCGTAACTGGTATAAAGTATCAAAAATAAATGGCAGTAGTCTAGGTAGCGGCGCAGAAGAAATTGCCAGCAACTTCGATGCCGCTGTTTTTGCTAACGCTGCACCTGACGACATTACAGTAACCTTAAAGGCCAATAACCGTGAATACTTGTCGCGCGGTATTCAAGGTCAATTCGCGCTCTATCTCGATAATCATCAAATCAATATCGGTGCCAGAGTGCACAATGATGAGATGGATAGATTTCAGTGGGTTGACCAATATGCGCTTACAACTGATTTTTCGATGAGCCTTCTCGACGCCGGCGTACCCGGCACCGATTCAAACCGAATTGACAGTGCCAACGCATATAGTTTTTTTGTTAAAGATAAAATGACATTTGGTGACTTCATCGTTACTGCTGGCGTACGCTATGAAAATGTAAATTTAGCCCGTGATGACTGGGGCAAAACTGATCCTCGACGCACTGAAAATCCGAGCGAACGTAATAACGAAGTTAATGCATTTTTACCGAGCATCGGTGCTACTTATCAAGCAAATGATAACTGGATTTTATTGGCAGGGGTGCAAAAAGCGTTTGCACCCCCGTCACCAGGTAACAATAACGCTGACAATGAAGAAGGCTGGAACTATGAGTTTGGAGGACGTTTTAGCTACGGTAGCATTAACGGAGAGTTGATTGGATTTGTAACTAATCTTGATAATCTGCATGGTAACTGCACTGCTAGTCAAGGCTGTAACGATGACCTAATCGGTCAGCAATATAACGCTGGTAAAGTAGATATATCGGGGGTTGAATTTGTTATCAATCACCGAGCCGAATTCAACGGTTTTGCCGTACCTACTCGATTCAATTACACTTACTCTAGCGCCGAATTCGCGGAGACTTTTGAATCCGAGTTGGATGTTTGGGGCAGCGTAGAAGCAGGCTTTGACATTCCCTATTTACCTGAGGTTACATGGCAACTAGAAAGCGGTATTGCTGGTGATAATTGGCAGGTGTTAGCAGCGGTCAAATATGTAGATGAAATGCGAGTTGTTGCGGGCAGTGATAACATCAATGAAAGCAACGGCATAAAAGCGCGTACTATAGTCGACATATCAGCCAACTATCAAATTGATGAAAAACAAAGCCTATATGTCGTATTGGATAATTTGTTTGACAAAGAATACGCTGTAACTCGCCAGCATGGTGGTCTTCAGGTCGGTAAATCACGTTCATTGCAAGTGGGTTACAGATATCAATTATAGAATTTATTTATAGTCTAGGAATTATAGTGACTGAGGTAGTCCTTGAATAAAAGGGCTACCTGTTTCCATATTGGACGGATTGTAAGTTTTACTAAATATAGGCTCAGTATCCATTAAAATTCAAATTCAGGTCTAAAATTTGCTGGGTTGAGGTATTTTTAGACTTGCCGCCATTAACAGGGTGACAACACAACTCATCCGCTAGCTGCTGAAAACTGATGAGAAGATCTTTTAATGAACGTTTTAACCATGCTTGGCTAAGGCCATTTAATGCTGAAAGTTTAGGTATGGTGTGTTATCGCTCGTTATTTAGCATAATGGTTTAGCGTTTGCCACGCCAAGTTAGCGACTGCAAATTCAATTGAGACAGATCGACCTGCCCCGCAATTATTTCATTACACAGTTTGACCACAAGTTTTGCCTGCGAGTGATTCAGATTTTTGTATGCCGGACGCTTTCAGAAAAAAGCGGTTTTTCATAAACCGAGAATTATCTTTTATCTTTAAACTTAAGCGTAAAGAAAAACAATACGAAGTAACTTCCGAAGGCAAACCAATATGGTAACGCGCCATCTATTGAGTATAAATAAGTACCTAGTAACGGTCCTATAGCGAAACCTAGGGGAGGACATGATCCGGCAATACCCGCCACTGCTCCCTGTTCTTCAGACGAAACAGCAATGGAGGCGCCTGCCATAAATCCTGGCCCTGCCAGGCCCATACCCATCCCTAGAATACACATAGACAATATATACATGCTCTGAGAATCGCCCAATGCCATAATGCCAAAAGCTATCATCATTATAGGCATGGATATTCTGAGTAACACAAAGGGTCTTACAGACAAGCGAGGTATGACTAGCAGTTGCACAAATAGTGCCGCTGCCGCTGAAAACATCAAACTAAATCCCACAATTTTTGCAGTTTCAATACCACTTAATGCCAACTCATCTTGAAAACGAAACGCAATAGTTTGCTGCACAATGGCAAAGCCCATAAACAAAAGTACGCCGGCAACCACTAGCGGCAAAATTCGCGGGTCGGAATACTTAAGTCTCGGTGGCTTTTTTATTACGGTTGCTTTTGGCAACACAGGTAAAGCAAAAAGTGTTAACACTGCCGCGGCTAGAGTTAATAAAATCGAAAAATACAACGGTGTGAGTAAACTAATACCGGCGAGCAACCCACCAATGGCAGGCCCTAATATCGAACCAATATTGCCTGCGGCACCAATGGCTCCCATGCCTTTAATTCGGTCTTCTACGGTCGTAATATCAGCCATGTATGCATTGGCTGATGGCGAAACAGCAGCCATTACCGTTGCATTAGCAACCCGAGTCAGAATTAATAATATTAGTGCGGTTAAAGGAACAAGATAACCCAGAAGCGCCATTTGAAACACACCCGCAAACATCACTGTTCCTGCTGAATAACCAAACAGGCCTATTAGCAGAATCTTTCTTCGACCCCAGACGTCACTAGCGCGTCCCCAAAAAGGGCTGACCAGAAAAAGGGTTAATGATGAGGCAGAAATAATTGCACCAATTTGTACTTCTACTAAGCCAATCTCTCTGCCAAGCGGCGCTAATATTGCAAAAAGTACGGTTTGCGCAAAACCCATAGCCGCCGCGGCTAACAGGAGTGTACGTTTAGCTAAAACATTAGAAATAGGGGATTGCGTCATTCATGTTCGGCTGACGACGATGTCGTAAGCGCTTTTCCTGTGCACTGCTCGAGTTCAACATATTCACTCATATGTTTACCTTTTGTAAAATTTTAATTTAGTTAAGTTCTATTTTTCGTCCTCTGCGGTGGTATCGCACGTATTAGTTTCTTACTTTCAAGACGGTCCATTTTAGTCCTTTCCTAAATTTACTTATAGCGTCAGTTCAATTTTCAGCTCTAATAATGAGAACGCTGCAAAACGGTACCCCACTTTCCCCCCTGAATCATGCAACCCTATGCAATACTATGAAACTTTATAATGATGTTGCTTAAGTTAGTACGCATGATAGGCAAAGAATGATTGATGAGATTGAATCGACAATAATTTTTATTGGGACGCTCAATAAAATATATAATGATGCAACTTAGCGCTTTTTAGTCTAGTCGAATAGTCGCCATTTATTTTTAGGTTGAACAATCTTCTATTAATTATTACAGTTGTAATCGTTGTTGGAGAATTTTAAATTATGCCATATGCAAGAATTAGGGGGTTTAAGTATACTTTTATATTTATTACATTTTTATTGTCAGGCTGCGCTAATCAGCCGACTGTATATATCTATGCTAAATATTTAGACGATCACCAGAAAAAAGAAATACAAAATAAACTTAAATCGGAGAAGTATCAGGTTGAGTTAAACGAGTTCGATTTTCCGACCACAATTACAGAAAATACAATTATTTACTCTCTTCTTTTACGTGAGCCAGAAGTTATTGATAAGGCAATAGAGTTAGCAGCGGAAGCAGGGTTGCTCGTGAAACGCACTCAAGGATTAACTGAAGGGAATCATTGGTACACAAAGAATTCAATTGCTCTATTTCTACTCCCTAAAAACAAAGATAGGAAATATGGTCTGTTTCGACAGGATTTGATAAACGATTATAAAGGCGAAAATTGTGGGAATGAAATTACGCTTTCCCTGAAAAAATATGGCTCTTTCAAGCTAGTCGCCGCTAGCGATGGCGAGTCCAAAAGGCAATTAGAAGAAGGGAAATGGAATTACAGGCAGCACCCATTCATTGAACTTCAGAAAAATGAGTCCTCCTACGCTGATTACTACTTTGAGATAACGCAGTATAAGGGGAGAGATAAGGTTAGTGAAATTGAATTCATAAAATTGAAATTGCTCAATTCAGGAAGCCTACCCGAGGAGTGTTCTTTTTTACATGGGATGAGAATATGAATCAAAGTGAGAATAATGTGTTGCTAAAATTAACTTTATGTAATTAGTTGCACTCTTTCTATGGTTGTAGAGATACAACAGGAGGTGTTTCATGACAAAAGGTAAAAGTTATCAATGATACCCAGCCGAGTTTAAACGTATGGCGTTACTCAAAGCTTCTGAAGATGCCTGTTTCAACTGCTTACTCAAAGAATTCCCTCACTAATGAGCAGATTTAAAATTTCCTGTGCTGACTCTTTACTGTCATATATTACTTTTCCAGAGCCACCCTGAACTTTGGCAGTTGCCGCTTTAAAACGATCTGCGGCGGTCTTGGCCTTAATAATTTTTAGTTTTTTGGGACGTTTTTGCGCGCAATTAACCTGCCATTGACTCTGTTCAACATCCTCTTGGCATTCATTAGACTGCTTTACCACAAGCTGCCCACGCATTGCACAGCCGTAAGCACTTTGTCTTGGTGCAGGTGCCGCCATGTCAACAGTGGCGATAAAAGGTAAGCTGAGTTTTACTTTGCGACGTTGGCCCCTTGGCAAGGCTTGCAATACTTCGGCGTGTCCGGCCTGCTTATCAATGAATACAATTGCTGTTATCGACGCAACTATCGCCATATTAAGTTGGTCTGCTAACAAATAAGGCAACATGCCTGATGACTCACCCTTTTCAGCCCGCACCCCGGTTAAAATAATATCTGGCCTGTTAGCTCTAAAATTTTCCAGCAAAGTACTGGCGACATCAGTGTGTTGCGGCACATCTACGATCTGTATTTGCTCCAAGCCCATACCCAGGTAACTCCTCAGCACGCTTTCTGTTTCATAGTTCGGTGCTGGGCCAACATACAGGGTGTGTAATTTATCTGCTGCCAATTTTAGGCCAAGCTCTATGGCGCGTGCATCTTGTTCGGCGCGACGGGGGCGTCCCGACAAGGGATGTTCACCGATGGAAACAAGGGTGCTTATACTAATGCCTTGAGCAAGCGCCATGTTATCTTTAACCATGATTGACACTCTCATATTGGTGATTTTTCTCGGCACGATGTTGCTCCACTAAGTTGAGCAAATCATCAAGTATGGCGGTGCTATCGCCAATCGCACTCAGGTCAGCACGTTTGACCATGTCACACTTATCATCGTTATTGATCGCCACCACTTTGTCACATTGAGATATCCCCTGTATATGTTGTACGGCACCTGAAATACCCACAGCAATGTATACTTTAGCCGTGACCCAAGTACCTGATGCGCCAACCTGACGATCCCGCGGCATATATCCATCGTCTACCGCTACACGGCTGGCGCCTTCCGTTGCCCCCAGTGTTTTTGCTACCAAATGAAATTTAGGCCAATCTTTTACCCCATTGCCACCGGATAAAATAAAACCTGCTTCGGCCAGGTTAACAGCGTTAGGATCAACGCTAAGATTGCCCTGATCATGTATGCAATTAATAATGGTTTCTGTGTGATTAAAAGGCAATAACTGCCTTTGATGGCGAGTCTCACTGACTGGCTCGCAACACTCTTCGAGTACTAATAATATTTTCGTCAGGGGACGAATAATGTCGGTTTTACCGTTTGCACCGCGGCACACCAAGTGTTTATCAGTTATTTTCCATACGCCACAAGCGGGACGCTGGCCCAGTCTGGCGGCTAAACGACGACCTAAGTCTCCACCACCGTGGATACTGTCTGGCAGCAGAATATGTTTGGGCTGCAGTTCATTAACTATATTGCATAAATCGACACAACGTTGTTCCGGGTTGTAACTTTGATAAGCAGTCGAGTCGAAGTGAATTAAACGATCGATGCCTGCTGTATCAAGTTTGTCTTCTTTGAGCTCACCAAAGGCCACAGCAAGGACTGCGCCTTTGGCGTTGTTGCTATTTGCCAATTGTTGCGCCAGTCCTAATGTATCCCTGTCATGAGTGGTTAAGCGAGCGGACACCAAATCTACAGCGACCAATATGTAAAAATCTGGCTCATCTACTTGATGTAAAGGCAAAATAATTTCGGCTGACATAGCCTTTGTACGTGACGAAACACCGCCGCTTGAGGCACCAGAACGATCAATGCGTTTGATACCATTGGGGCCAATAAAACTAAGGTTATGAGGGGTTTTGCGCAGCAAACCACTGGGTCCCCGTTCCGGCTCAGCCCTACTTGCATGGTGTAAGGGATGCAATCTATTGCGTCCTATCCACTGGGCCCTTGGATCACGACGGAATACGTCACTCATTAGGCCACTTCTTCGCACAATGCATCCAGCATCAATTCGGCAATGTCTTTGACTTGGGGTCGCGGTTCTACCACCCCTTCTAACATCAAACTACATCCTGGACAGGCGACTGCGACAATTTCCGCCCCTGTGGATTTGGCATCATCCATGCGCATATCCGGGATCCGTTGTTTACCAGGAATGTCCGTCACCGTTGCGCCGCCACCGCCGCCACAGCAACGGGCAGTAGATTGACTGCGTTCCATTTCTTTGATGCTAATACCCATGGCTTTGAGCAAATAACGCGGCGCATCGTATTCGCCGTTATATCGCCCTAAATAACACGGGTCGTGGTAAGTTAACGATAAGGCTTTGTTAGTACTAAGCTTGATTTTTCCACTTTTAACTAAGTCTGCAAAAAAACCAGTATGGTGATAGACATCATAATGACCACCAAAATCGGCATATTCATTTTTAAGGCAATGAAAGGCATGAGGATCAGCAGTAACTATGTGCTTAAACTGAAACTTGGCCATGGTTGCAATATTGGTTTTCGCCAGGCGTTGAAAGCTTGCTTCATCCCCCAAACGCCGAGCCAGATCGCCGCTGTCGCATTCACTCTCACCCAACACGGCAAAGTCAACTTTAGCCTTTCGTAACAAAGTGATCATGGCACGCAGAGTGCGCTGATTGCGCATATCAAAAGCCGCATCACCAATCCACAACAACACGTCGGCGTGCTCTACATCGGTGCCGAACACGGCCAAATTTTGGTCTGCCGCCCAATTCATTCTGCTGCTGGGCGCATGACCATTTGGGTTATCAGTGGTGTTCAAATTGTCTAATACTTCAGCCCCTTTACCGGGTGTTTTGCCCTTTTCCATGGTTTCAAAACGGCGCATGTCAACAATGGCATCAACATGTTCAATCATCATCGGACATTCTTGTACACACGCTCGGCACGTAGTGCATGACCATAGAGTATTGGCTTCTAATAGCACATCAACAATGGGGATAATTGACCCGCCCTTATGACTACCAAGCTCTATTCCAGGGTATGCGCTGCCGGCAAATTTGGCAGTACTACCACCAGCCATGCCTACCACCATGTCCTGGATGAGTTTTTTCGGATTAAGCGGTTGCCCAGCCTCGAATGCAGGACAAACTTTTTCGCAGCGTCCACATTCAACACACGCATCAAAGCTTAGTAACTGATTCCATTTAAAATCTTTGGGTTTTTCTACTCCTAATTTGTCTCTTTCCAGGTCAATACTGATTAAGCCCGTTGAACGTCCGCCGCCAAAGCGGCCCTGTCGACGGTGTAAACCCAAATGCAGTGCCCCCGCAAAGGCATGTTTCATTGGCCCGCCCCAGGTCATACCAAAAAACATTTCGCCCATACCCCAAATTATCCCAACGACTAGCAAAATGGCTAGTAACCAACTACCTGAATCGATTGGTAACAACCCAGAGGCAGGTAGAGTTAAAACAAAAAAACTTGAGGAAAAAATCAGCAAGCTAAAAGGCAGCCGCGACCAAGGGCCTCGTGATAGGTTTGGCGGAGGATTTAAACGCCGCATTAAAACAAAGATTGCGCCGACAAACATTAACGCACTCGATGCTAAGAGGGCATAATTTAGGATATTTGTTGCAACATCAAACAGGTAAACCAAAATAACCAACAGGGCTGTTAGGACAAATCCGCCTGCAGTCGCCACATGGGTATTGGATATATATTTATCACTGGCTACCACATGGTGCAGATCCACCAAATAACGGCGCGGGATTGCAAATAACCCTGCCCAGTGAATAGTCGACTCCTGGCCCTGGCGCCATAACAATATTCTGCGCAGCGCACCGATGACAGCTAGCACTAAGCCAAGCATTACTAATATGGGTAACAGTTTCGGTAAAAACTCAGCAAATGGCATGACAATCCCTATAGTAAGATGGTTTCTTAATATTCACACTTAACATCAAGCTGGGCACAAATTAAACCAACATTGACCTGACAAGTACAAATTGCGCCACTCTGTGCAAGCTAACTAGAAATCCTTGCACAGACGTAAGGCATCATAAATCGCCGCATGTGTATTACGCTGAGCAACACAGTCACCAATCCGATAAAGCAGGTAACCATCACCCGTCTCCGACAGAACTGGCTGAGGCTTGGCTGCATACAAGGCTTCGATGTCAATTTGTCCTTTGTTAAGTGAATCTTGTTTAAGTTGGAAATATAAGTACTCATCCGGACGTACACCGTTTTCAACCACAATTTGGTCAACCACTCTTTCTTCTTGCTGCCCGGTATATTCATTTTCCAGCACGGCGACCAGTTTGTCGCCTTCGCGGTAAACCTTTTCCAGTACCAAATCAGAACTCATGATCACTTCACGCTCATACAAACTGCGATAATAGGTAGGGAAAGTAGTACCACCCACAGCAGCGCCAGGTTTGATATCGTCAGTCACCATTTCAACTTTCGCGCCGTTGTGGGCTAAGAAATCGGCCACCGACAAGCCACTGAATTGACAAATAGTATCGTACACCAACACATTTTTGCCCGGTGCTACTGTGCCATTTAAAATATCCCACGAGCTCACGACTAGACCTTCAGTTGCGCCCCAATGAGGGTTTTGTGTCAGGAAGGGCTGTGCTCCTGTTGCTAAAATAATCACGTTGGCATTAATCGCGCGGATCATGGCTTCATCGGCGGCGGTATTTAACTGTACATCCACTCCCAATCGCGCCAATTCCAAGGCAAACCAACGAGTGATCCCAGCAATTTGGTCCCGTTGTGGCGCTTTGGAGGCAATGGTAATTTGTCCACCTAGTTCAGGGCTTTTCTCAATCAAGCTAACCTTGTGTCCTCTTTCTGCACACACGCGGGCAGCTTCCATCCCTGCAGGTCCACCGCCTATTACCACCACCTTGCGAATGATACCGCTGGTTTTTTGGATAATATGCGGCATGGTGGATTCGCGGGACGTGGCTGCATTTTGAATACACAACACATCCAAACCCTCGTACTGCCGGTCGATGCAATAGTTGGCACCCACACATTGTTTGATTTGATCAATCTGATTGAGTTTAATTTTGGTGATCAAATAAGGATCGGCAATATGCGCTCGAGTCATTCCCACAAAATCGACGTAACCGGCCTCTAGAATTCGTTGCGCCTGGTTTGGATCTTTAATGTTTTGCGCATGCATCACTGGCACATCAACCACTTCTTTAATGCCCGCAGCCAGGTGCAGAAAAGGCTCTGGCGGATAACTCATGTTGGGAATAACGTTGGCTAGGGTATTGTGGGTGTCACAGCCAGAACCAATCACACTAAAAAAATCTAGTAGGCCCGTTTTATTGTAGTAGGCAGCGATTTCTTTCATGTCTTCATGGTTTAGACCATCAGCATGAAATTCATCGCCGGTAATACGCAATCCCACCGCAAAATCACGCCCCACTTCTGCGCGTACCGCTTTGAGTACTTCCATACCAAAACGCATACGGTTTTCGAAACTGCCACCCCACTCATCAGTGCGTTGGTTTACTCTTGGACTCCAAAACTGGTCGATCAAATGTTGATGCACGGCAGATAATTCAACCCCGTCCAACCCGCCTGCTTTGGCTCGTCCGGCCGCTGTGGCAAAATCGCCTATGATGCGTTGCATCTCTTCAATTTCAATAGATTTACATGTTGCACGATGCACCGGCTCACGGATCCCACTGGGACTAACCAGCGTAGTCCAGTTGCCACCGTCCCAGCGGGAACGACGTCCCATATGGGTGATTTGAATCATAATTTTGCTGCCGTGTTTATGCACTGCATCGGCCAAATTTTGAAAATGAGGAATGATCCTATCGGTGGACAAATTTACTGATTTCCACCATTCCTGAGGGCTATCAATTGACACCACACTTGAGCCACCACAAATACACAGCCCCACTCCACCCTTGGCTTTTTCTT
>JBLIKA010000076.1:0-16958 GCA_047637355.1 Glaciecola sp.
TCACCAATTTGGCCATCTCCTCTCGTCGCTGCTCGTGTGAGGATACCGTTTTCATAAAGGATTGACGCCGCCAAACCATCAAGCTTAGGTTCACAACTAAACTGTAAGTCATTGAATGACATCAGTCTGTCTTGCAAGCGTTTTTCAAATGCTATTAGGTCGGTTTTGTCAAAACCATTATCGAGCGACAGCATTGCGACTTCATGCACAACCGTGTCGAACTTCGACAGTGGCTTGCCACCGACTTTTTGACTTGGTGAGTCTAGATTAATAAGCTCCGGGTGCTGTTTTTCTAAAGCTATCAACTCATTCATTAAGCGATCGTATTGCGCGTCAGGAATACTTGGAGCATCCATCACATAGTACTGGTAATTATGTTCTTCTAGCTGCGATTTAAGCGCATCAATGTGCGCTCTTGCTTGATTTATTTCAGTCATTTTTACTATCGGTTAATACGTTTACGTTCGAATTCGCGAATACGCTCTGAATATTTTTGCAGACCTTGTTTAGTCAGTAAACCGCGGCCACCATCAAGAATTTGACAACTAAATTCCTCTGCTAATTTTCGTGCTGCGTTGTGCATCATATTAAAAACTTGTTGAGCGTCACCTTCAATGGGCAACATCATAAACAGTGATAAACCGCGCGTGCTGAAGGTTTCGATATTATCAATATCAAAAACACCAGGCTTGAACAGGTTTGCAAGTGAAAACAAAACAGGACCTTTGCCATTTGTATTAACGTGGCGATGGAAAATATCCTGTTCACCAAATTTCAGCCCGAGAGTTAGTAACATTGGTAATAGCGCTGCGCCTGATATTTCACGATCCTCAGGGGCTCTTATGTTAATGACCAGTACGTCCGTTGGTTGTTCACTTGGTTGCGCACTGCTAGCCTTTGTTGAAGCAGAATTTGATTGCGTCGACGCAGACTGTTGCGTTGTAGTCAAAGCAGCTTGTGAGGGCTCTTTATTCGCTGAGGGCTCTTTATTCGCTGAGGGCTCTTTATTCGCTGAGGGCTCTCCATACTCTGAAGGCGCTTCGTTTGAAAAGTCTATGCGCATTTGTTCTTCATTGAGTTTATCCGATGCATGCAGGGCTGGTTCTTTACGAATCACGTCAGCTACACTCTTTTTGCGGCGGGAAACTAACTTTCTAGCCTGAGCTGCTAAACTAATTGGTTGTGCAGATTCCGCTCCCGGCTCTATTGCATCCAGCTTAAATTCCGGTTCAACTCGGCCTCTGGAATCAATATTCTTTTCAGCTATAATTTCAGGTTGTATTTGAGGTTCAATTTCCGCAATTTTGTTTGCTTCAGGATTCACTTCAGGACTCGCTGCTCCCGACTTCAATAAAAACGGTGGAGGCTCAGGAATGTAAGTATTATCTTGATTTTGCGACTGTCGATTCGGGCTTTCATTTACTTTTGCAGTGCGTTGAAAGCCTGGCTTAGGTTGAGTTACAACACTACCATATAGTTTTGGAACAACTTGCTCATGCTCTTCTGCAAGCTTAGCAAAATCCATTTCACTGCGCTCTAACGTTAGTTCATCATCTAACGCCAAATCATCTAAACTTCGCGCTTCGGTGCCATCAGTTTTTGGTTTTTTATCGATACCGGCTATATCTTCTGACGCCATACTTGACTCAGATTCAACATCACGTTGTGTATCAAAATTAGGATCAATGTCATCAATATCTTCTTGATATTCCGCATGTTTACTAACCGCCGTTCCGCTATGTACAGCAGAGAGTCGGTCGTCATCATGTTCAGCATCATTCGAGTTACTGTAAGTGTCATCTTGTTCATCAGAAGCATTAGTAACCGTTTTACTTGTCGAAACAACTCTGACACTGCCTATACCATTAGCATCAAATTGCTCATCGTCATCCAACAACGGGTCACTTTTGCTCTGCCAATTCCTAGATTCAGATTTCCTTTTCTCATTACTCTTGGCGTTTTTCCTAATAGTCCACAAACCGTGAATTAGGATAGCGACTATGGCAATAATACCAAAAATCAAAAATGTTATGCGCAAATTTTCCATTTCAAACTACTCTACTTATTATTATTCTGCGATAGCTAAAGCTTCTTCTACACCAACTGAGACCATCCTCGACACACCTGGTTCCGCCATTGTAACACCAGTTAAATGACTTGCCATTTCCATTGCTACTTTGTTGTGTGTGATATAGATAAATTGTACTGTTTTTGACATTTCTGAGACCAATTTACAGAAACGCTCCACATTTGCATCATCTAACGGAGCGTCTACTTCATCCAGCAAACAAAAAGGCGCCGGATTTAATCTAAATATAGCAAAAACCAATGATAATGCGGTTAATGCTTTTTCTCCACCAGAAAGAAGGTGAATAGTACTATTTTTCTTACCCGGTGGTTGCGCCATAATTGTAACACCGGTGTCGAGCATATCATCTTCTGTTAACGCAAGGTGAGCACTACCGCCACCAAATACTTTCGGGAACAACGTTTTAAAACCACTGTTAATTTGGTCAAACGTAGCTTTGAAACGGGTTTTAGTCTCTTTGTCAATTTTTTTGATTGCCGTTTCTAGAGTTTCTAGAGCTTGTGTTAAATCGTCATTTTGCTCATCTAAATAACGCTTTCTTATCGATTGTGATTCAAACTCTTCAACTGCGGCCAAATTAACAGCACCTAAACGAGATAAAGAAGACGTAGTTTTTTCAAGATTCTGTAGCCACCGTTTCTCTTCAATGTCATCTGGTAAGTTCTCCAGAACAGATTTCAATGGTTGTTGCATATCTTGCAATTGCTCTAAGTATGACTGCGCACGTACCTTATTACCCTCAGACCGCAGCCTTGCGCTATCTATTTCAGCTTTTATAGTGTCAGCTTCCTGATTAATACCTAACTGCGCTTTTTCAGCTTCTAACAGCTTTTTATCAACTGCGGCTAAAGCCAGTTGGATCTCCTGCTGACGTGTTTGCGATAACATCTTACTATTTAACAGTACCTGTAATCTTTCTTGCTGCTCTTCAAACGGCATAGATAGTTCTTCCGCCTCTTCTTGCAACATCGCTATTTTCTCTTTATTTTCGTTTATCTGTACTTCACGGCTTGTTTGTTGGTCTTTTAATAAGTTGTATTTGTTTTTAGTCTGCTGAACTTGCATAGCTAATTCATGAATCCGCGAAACCAATTGTTCTACGTATACACGAGTCGACTTCACAGTCGACTGCAATGATTCGGCATGTGCCACTTGGTTGTCCATTGTATCTTCAAAGTAGGCAAAATCTATAGCATAACTTTCGACCTGGCCGTTCAGTATTTCAAGTGTTGAAAGTTCTTCTTCCGCGCTAAGTTGTTGGCGCTCTAGATCTAAACTGCAGCGTTCATAGCGCATTTTTTGCTGCGTCATTTGTTGCTGAAATTGACTTAATTGAGTCTTCAATTTAAATATGATTTCTATATAGTCAGTGCACGTCAATTTCGCACCATCAATGAGTTCTGACACTTCATTAAGTGCTGATATTGCTAATTCCGAACCTTGCTCAGCCTGTTTTAAAGTTTGGCTTTGCGCAACTATTTGGTTTGTTAACGACACTATTTCCGTCGCTCGACTTAAACTTGCGTCAACGTGTTTACCTGCGCCGTTAATTAACATATCACTGAACAGCCACAAGCCGCATGGCGTTAGCAGCGAGCGTCCTGCTGGGAGAGCTTTTTGCAGAGCTAATGCAGATTGAACATCTCCAACCAAACTGATCATATTTAAAAACTGAGGCACTACCGGGTTATTAATTTTTTCAGCGAGGCTTCCCAACGTCTTTTGACTCGTCATGTGCTTTTCAAACAATAGACTTTGACCTTGTTTGTTATCAAAAAACGCTGGCTCTATTTGCACACTCGACATAAGAGGTAATACTTTTGGACTCGCGATATGTGAAAAAACAATTTCGAATAATACTTCGTATCCCGGAGTGATATCCAAATATGAAGACAATTCTTCTAACGTAGATTCGAACTCATACCGATCACTATTTTCGCGCAGGGGGCTCTCATCAGTGATTCCTTTTTTATCAATGTTTTGAAGAGCATCTTTGCTAGCTTGCAAATTAATCATCAATCTATTGTTTTTTTCTACCTCTGTTTTTCTTGCACTGCATTCTAGCGAGGCGTTTCGGTGACGTTCTTGGGTAAACGACAAGTCTTCTCTAGCTCGCTCTAATCCTTTATTCGCGAGTAATAACTCAGTTTGAATAACGTCAGAGCGTTGAAGCGCATCTTGTTGTGCGAGTTCAGCTAATTCTTGTTTCAGCTCTTTAATTCGAGATTCAGTCCGAAGCTGCATGTTCATCGTGTTTTGAATTTGGCCATCGCAAGTTTGTAATTTTTGCTTGAGGGAATAGTATTGAGTTTCGCCCTCTTTATTTTTCTCTTTAAATTGAAGAAGAACATCTTCAGCCCTAGAGTGCGATGCTTGCGCAGTCTCTATCACATCCTCCAATATCAGTTTTTTGGGCTCTAAATCAATCAATTCATCTTGCACAATAAATAATTCTTCAGCTGTATATGCAAATAAAGCCTCCATTTCTTGAGCCTTAGTTTGCACATACTGTAATTCAACATGGATTTGTTGTTTACGTTTTTTTGAAAATAACTGTGATTGTTCGATTGTTGTAATACTGGTGCTGACTTTGAAAATTTCTTGCTGGATGTCTCTTATTTCAAGCTTGTACATTTCTTGTTGCTCACGATATTGAATAATATTATTTTCGTCACCGCGTTTTCGAGAGATGATTTTTTCCAGTTCAATTTCTTTTTCTGAAATTTTAGCTTTAGCCTGATTAATTAAGTTATTTTGTTGCAACCAACGAACTACCGCTAGTTGAACTTTTAGTTCTCGTTCAGAGGCTTTTAGCGCCTTGTAGTTTGTCGCTACTAGGGCTTGATGCTCAAGTTTATTTAACTGTTCACGCAGCTCACCTCGCACATCGTTGAGACGTTCTAAATTTTCTTTCGTGTGCTTTATTCTATTTTCAGTTTCGCGGCGACGCTCTTTGTATTTCGATATACCAGCAGCTTCTTCAACAAATATACGTAATTCTTGAGGCCGACTTTCTATCAGCTTAGAAATCATACCTTGCTCGATGATTGCGTAGCTGCGGGGACCTAGCCCAGTACCGAGAAATAAGTCAGTAATATCTCGTTTTCGACATTTTGTGCCATTTAGTCGGTAGCTAGAAACTGCATCTTTGGTAACGGTCCGCTTTACCGACAACTCATTGTAGTTTGCATATTCGCCAGCAATTCGTCCTGACGAATTATCAAAGACCAATTCAACCGTGCATTGTGAAATAGCCTTGCGCGCAGTGGACCCATTGAAAATAACATCGGTCATCGCATCACCGCGTAAGTTTTTAGCTGAGCTTTCACCTAACACCCAGCGCACAGCATCAATGACATTCGATTTTCCGCCGCCATTTGGTCCCACCACTGCCGTCATTTCGCCCGGAAATGTTATCGTGGTAGCGTCTACAAATGACTTAAATCCTACTAATTTAATTTTTTTTAAGCGCATACAATATAAAATAAGTGTAAAGCAAAAAGGTGGCTCCTAATGAGTAACGTGCGACGGCTTCTAGTTATTTTTATCTATCTTTTGTTTATCTATCTCAACCAATGTAACTGTCATTAGTCGTAATGCAAATGTAACAAAAGTAAAACTTGGTAACAATTGTTCATTACATCACTCTCATTAGCACGATATACTAGTATTTGCTGATGGCAAGAATTACAAAGAGACAAAGATGAGTAATAGAAGCGGTGCTAGTTATTTTTTTGAAGGGTTTTCACTCATTAAAACCAAAGGACTTAAACGCTTTGTTTTTGTACCCTTATTTATTAATTTATTATTATTTTCAATGGCTTTTTACTTCCTTTGGCCGCAGTTAGAAATCGGTATAGGCTACATAGTCAACTTAATTCCTGATTTTCTTGGGTGGTTAAAAACGGCCTTAATTTACCTACTTTGGCCAATTGCCGTTATCACTGTACTGCTTATTTTTGCGCTTATTTTTGGTACATTAGCTAATTGGATAGCAGCGCCATTTAATGGTTTATTAAGTGAAAAAGTAGAGCGTTACTTAACAGGGCAAGATATGGGCAACGAAGGATTATTTAGTGCAGTAAAAGACGTGCCTAGAACGTTGGGCCGCGAGCTTTCAAAAGTACTATACTTTTGGCCCCGCGCTCTAGGCTTCTTAATCTTATTTTTCTTATTACCTGTGATAGGTCAAATTCTATGGTTTTTATTTACTGCTTGGATGATGGCGATCCAATATTGTGACTACCCTTTCGACAATCATAAAGTTGCATTCAAACAAATGCAATATGACTTGAATCAACACAAACGTAAATGCTTTAGTTTTGGCATCATGGTAAATATTTTCTCACTCATCCCAATCATGAACTTCTTGGTAATGCCAGTTGCTATTTGTGGTGCAACGTCACTATGGGTCGACGAGTTTACTAAAAAACGCTTATAGCGCAGACCAGAATATGCCGGCTTCGTTGTCATTATTGGCAAATGCGGAAATAGCCAAATTATCATTGAGCGCAGGGTAATTAGCTTTCTTTAATAGAGACTGGCGCCACAAAGTTCGATACACCTTGGGTATATTAGGCACATCATGATATTCCAAAAATGTCATTTGCTGAGTCGGTTTGAAGGACTTGTATTCTGTATTCTTACACGTCCTAGAACGCGCAATATGATGTAATACTGGATTGTTACTTTCCAGCACTTGTAATTCATTGTGCGCATCTAACGCTCTTTGCCAACTATTTGCTCTTGCTGATGGTAAATAGCGAGATTTTATGGCTTGTGTCTCCCTCAATTGCACCTCTTCATTTATGCTCTGTGTACTCTCGGCCAGCGTTTCTTGCGGTTTAATTCCACTGTCACCATGCAGTAGATTCGGGCTTTTGATAACGGCTTCTGGCATTGGTGATAACAGTAAGTTAGGTGCGATATTTTTGCCACAATGATAATTAGCTAAGTCATCAGGCAAGGCATATTCATCAACAAACCCAGCAAAATGAGCTAGTTCATGAACAAAAACAGAATACGAATCCGATTGATCCAAAAACATTACACCATTATTAACGTTCGCTTTACCCTGTTCTGCAAAAACAACCATGTGAGTAAAGCTTAATGGCGTTTTTAATTGACTCAGCGGATATAGATCACAGCCCAACCTAGCTTTATTCTCAAAATTATTACTGCACACCAAGCTGTCCTTTTGCATCCAGATCGGAGGCAGAACGCATAATGGTAGGTCAGCTAATCTTTTATCTTTCTCAAATTGTTCTTGAAACGCTGAAGCTTGAATAAAGGAAACCAGCGTTGTAGCGACAAATTGGATTGTTTGAGCACAATTTGGTCCTTGTACAGGAACAGATAATAATGATAGTAGAGGCTCCCTCTGATGCTCTCGAATAACTTGCAAAGCTACTTTCGCAGAAGCAAAGCCTTGTTTAGCAGCCTTATCAAAGTATATTTCGGCCCTTTGAGTTTTGTCTTCTTTCCAATACAAGTTAGCTAACTTAAACGCGCTCGATGCATCAAATTCAGCCGCTTTTTTTAACCACATAACTGCCTCCGAATTATCATCAGATTCAAAAATGTACTTCGCCATCGAGATGATTGCAGGTTCATAACCAGCCTCAGCCGATTGCTGCATCCACATTCTCTTTTCATCATTTGAGGTTTGCAACAACGCGTATTCGAATTGACTTTGAACATGCCCTAATTTAGCTGAGGTCTTTAACCATGTTCTTATTTCTGTGGTGTTTTGACTGCGCATAGCCGCATAGTAAAGAGCACCACTGCTGCCCATTTTACCCGCCAACACCAACCAATATTGGTCATCTGAATCAATTGCGAGTTTGGTTAATGCCGACATAGCGTCGGGATTTCCTCGTTTAACTAGTGGATAAAGAAGATAGCCAGATTGCGCGTTTTCTAGCGCTAGATGTTGTGACAATATTCTCACCGGGGAATGACAAGTATCAGCTTGTAAGAAAAAGCAGATGCCAACAATAGCAAATAACATTTTGAGGTAATTAATGATTAATTTCAAACGTTCACCACTCTGTACTCGAACTATTGGGCTTGATTTTTAATGATTTGTAGGAGAGGTTAACAATGAATATAAAGCATTTAGCTATCGAGTAAGCTCTGCATTTTCATTATCTGAATCACTTACTTCTTTTCTTTTCTCTCGCAATCTAGCCAACTCAACTCTGGAAAATCGGTATTCGACATACTCAAATACGTTGGTGCTTAACGAAAGCTTAAAGTAATTCGCTGCTTTTACTTTGTTGCCTAGGTCGCTATGGTACTTACCTAAGTAAAAATAAGCCTCACATAAGCGATCGTTCAACTGCTTTTGACTTTTAACATCATCAACTAGATCTGCGATAACAGCGGTTTCATCAACCTTGCCTAGGTAAAAATCGACGATACTAGTTGCCCAGTTTTTATCATCTAAATTTTTTCTATGCAAAGCTAGATTAGCTAATGCTCTGTTTCTATCTACTTTCTGTTCAACGATAAATGACCAAAGAACCCGGTATGGGTCCTGTTTGTCTTTCTCATAAAAACGATTTAAATCAGCAAGAGCCAGTTCTGATCTACCCCCATAATAAAGTGCGATACCTCTGTTGAGGAGCGCAAAATCATAGTCAGGATTGATATCTAAGGTTGAGTCAAAGGACTCATAGGCCATTATAAAGTCCATTTCCTGTATGTGATGAATCCCAATTGAATTGTGCGCCTCTGCCATATCTGGCTTCAATTCCAATGCCTGCATAAAATCGTATCGTGCTAGACCAGATAAACCCACGCTGTCATAAAGCATACCTCGCTGAAATAGAAGCTCAGCGCGTTCCTCATCCTTTAATGGAGCTTGTGTAAGTATATGGTTATAGCGAGCAATCGCCATTTGTGAGCGCGTATTTACAGGCTCTGGTTCGGCCAATAGCAAATTACCCATTGGTCCATAAGCGTTATTACTTTGTATTGTGCAGCCCGACAGCAGAAGAACTAACCCTATCGTGGCATAAATACCTAAGCGTTTATTATTCACTTTCACAAGATTCCTTATTTACCAAAGTGTAATCCTCATGGTGTTCACACCAACTCTGCACATGTCATCACTGACTCTTTTAGCAAAGTATAGCACGCGCTTATTTTTGCTGCTTAGCCGCTCTTTTAGCATCAAATGCCGCCACTTGATCCTCGGTTGCAGGTAGCTGATGATTGGATTTCCAGTCACTGTATGACATTTTATAAATGGCTTCACGAGCCTCGTCGTCCGTTAAACTAATATCACGTTCTTGCGCCTCTGCTAAATACCATTTAGACAAACAGTTTCTGCAAAAATCAGCCAACAACATAAGTTCAATGTTCTGCACTTGTTTATTTTTATCTAAATGATCAATTAGTCGTCTAAAAGCTGCCGCTTCGACTTCAGTTCGTTGCTGTTCATTCATTTTATTTCTCCTGTATACACTAACAAAAAAGGAGCCGAAGCTCCTCTTTTACTTATCAATAATGAATATGGCCTAAACCAAATGATTCACTCTGAATTATTCGCCTTCGCTTGGAGTTGCCGGTTTCTCTAACAGCTCTTTGATACTTAAACGTACACGGTTTTGACGATCAATTTCCATGACTTTAACGTCAACCATTTGGCCTTCTTCTAGGAAGTCAGTTACTTTGGCTACGCGGTCATGAGCAATTTGACTGATGTGCACAAGGCCTTCTTTACCTGGCAACACTTCAACAAACGCGCCGAAATCAACAATACGCATAACTTTACCGTTATACACAGTGCCTACTTCGATGTTAGCTGTCACAGCTTTAATACGGTCAATTGCTATGTCTGCTTTCGCTTTTTCAGTTGCAAAAATTTTGATAGTTCCGTCATCTTCAATCTCAATGTTAGTATCAGAAGCTTCAGTGATCGATCTGATCATAGCACCGCCTTTACCAATGACATCTCGGATTTTATCTTGATCCACTTTCATTTTGTAAATGCGCGGAGCGTACTCAGACATTTCTTCACGTGGACCAGAAATTGCAGAATCCATTACTTCAAGAATATGTAAGCGAGCTTCTTTCGCCTGCTTCAATGCTAACTGCATTATTTCTTGCGTAATTCCTTCAATTTTAATGTCCATTTGAAGTGCAGTAATACCATTAGTAGTACCAGCAACTTTAAAGTCCATATCTCCAAGATGATCTTCATCACCGAGGATATCAGATAGAATAACGAAGTTTTCGTCAGATTTTACTAGGCCCATAGCTATACCAGCGACAGAAGCCTTGATTGGAACACCTGCATCCATAAGAGCTAATGATGTACCACAAACCGATGCCATTGAAGATGAACCGTTCGATTCAGTAATTTCAGAAACGACACGAACTACATACGGGAATTCTTCAGCTGAAGGCATAACTGCTTGCATACCACGTTTCGCCAAACGACCATGACCAATTTCGCGACGTTTAGGAGAACCAACAAAGCCAGTTTCACCAACACAATATGGAGGGAAGTTATAATGCAACATGAAGCGACTACTAGCCATACCGCCAAGTTCGTCAATCATCTGTGCATCTCGCTCTGTACCTAATGTAGCAGCAACGATAGCCTGAGTTTCACCACGCGTAAACAATGCAGAACCATGAGTTCTCGGCAACAAACCAGTTGCAACGTTAAGTGCACGAATGGTGTCTGGATCACGACCATCGATACGTTTTTCGCCAGCTAGAATACGTGAGCGTACTACGTCACTCTCTAGATGGTGCAATAAGTCGCTAGCTTCTTTGCGGTCTTGCTCCGGATTCGCTTCAAGGATAGCTGCAATCGCTTTCTCTGTCACTGCAGTGATAGCGTCTTTACGAACCATTTTGTCAGAAATCTGATAAGCTTCAGTCATACCAGCTTCTGCTAGTTCTTTAACTTGCGCTTTCAAACCAGTATTTTCTGCTTCTGCTTGCCAATTCCAAGATTCTGTATCAACTTCAGCAGCAAACTCGCTGATTGCATTGATAACCGTTTGTGATTGCTCATGGCCATATACAACAGCACCTAGCATCACATCTTCAGATAAGATATCAGCTTCAGACTCAACCATTAATACCGCGCTTTTCGTACCAGCAACAACAAGGTTAAGTTGGCTTTCTTCTTGCTCAGAAGAACGTGTATTTAAGATATAACCGCCATCCTTATAACCAACACGAGCTGCACCGATTGGACCATTGAATGGCATACCAGAAATAGCTAGAGCAGCAGAAGTACCAATTAATGAGATGATATCTGTTGGAATTTCTGGGTTTGCAGAAACAACAGTAATAATAATCTGAACTTCGTTTTTAAATCCGTTCGGAAATAATGGACGAATTGGACGATCTATTAAACGAGCAATTAGGGTTTCGCTTTCTGATGGGCGCCCTTCACGTTTGAAAAAGCCGCCCGGAATTTTACCCGCCGCGTATGCTTTTTCTTGATAATTAACTGTTAATGGGAAGAAACCTTGGTCTGCTTTAGCTTCTTTTTTACCAACAACTGAAACCAACACACACGTATCGTCCATGCTTGCCATTACTGCTGCAGTTGCTTGTCTTGCGATTACACCCGTTTCGAGGGTGACAGTATGCTGACCATACTGAAATGTTTTAGTAATAGGAGTCACACTCTATCCTTTAGTTTATTTGTATTTTATGCTTATTAATGCGGTGCATAGTATAGCTGTGAAACGCATTGATTGCTATTTAAAAATTATATCTCTTGCCGAATTACATACTGCGGCAACTGCGGGATGGGTGACTTTTCTTTCAGCCGATATTGCATAAAACTTTTGTTTAATGTCCTGCATGCGCCCAACAACTTCTACTTTGAAGCTTTCACAAACTTCCTCTTCGATAATAGTTGGCATAAAGAAAACACCAAAACCAGCCTGGCCAAACGATTTCATCAATGCACTGTCATCATATTGGCCTCTTATTATAGGAAAGATGCCATTGTCGTTTGACCATTTATCAAATAATTGGCGAATTGCATACTGCTTGGTCGGCAGTAAAACTGGTGCTTGGTGGAGGCATTGCGGAAATTGGCCGCTTAACTGTTCTTTCACTTTTTTAGTAGCAAAAAAAGTTAATCCTGATTGTCCCAAATAGTGATTGTAAGCACGCACACTGAAGTTGCTAGACAGCGGCGTATCAGTCAACACCATATCAACTTCGTGAATAGCCAACTCCGCAAGTATAGTTGCAACAGGTCCTTCCTTGCATACTAAGCTGACTTCTTTGGACAGATTAAGTGCAGGCTCGATAATTTTGTAAACAATAGTTTTAGGCAGTGCACTGGCTGCGCTAATAATAAATTCGGATGTCCCTACCAATGGCGCACCGCGCAGAACATCGCTGAGCTCTTTGCCTAATTCAAATATTTCATCCGAATAGCGCAAAACCAAACGCCCTGTTTCGGTTAAGCGCAATCTGCGTCCAACGCGATCAAAGAGTGGCTGACCTATCCTCTCTTCTAGCATGCTTAACTGGCCACTAATTGTTTGTGGAGTAATAAACAGTTTTTCTGCCGCTTTTGCAATACTGCCTTCGGTTGCGACAACCCAAAAATAATGAAGGTGTTTATAATTTAAATTTTCAGACATTGAATGTTTTATTCCTAAGCATAAAAGAACGTCAGTTTTTTCGAACCTTTTTTATACATTTAAACGAATATATTCGTTCACTTTAAGTTGATAACCTTATCTCATCGACAGGAAAATCTTTCATAAGTGTAGTCATGCAACTCAAAATTGTGCAATTTGATGTGAAAATAAGTGAAAATCAAGTTAAGAGCTTGAATGAAACGCTGCGCATGCAATTGGGTAGATACACGCAACTGATTGAAATAGTTAATACTTGTTTCAAAAACGACCTTGATCAATTTGGTCAAAAAATTATTCACTGTTCAGTATTTATTGACCTGATACAAGAGGGTTCTGCTACAACATCAAATACAGCCACCACAATTGAGGATGCATTTTACAATTCTATTAGTAGAGCAAAACGTCAATTAGACAGAGTGCGTCGCATTAATAAACGGCAGTTTAATCCAACGTACTCGATTAACAAATAGCGTGTTTTTTAAATAATTATTAAATTTTCGAGTTTATGATAAACCGACATCATGAAGCCGGTATTGACACTAACTCTAACAGCAGAGCGATGCGTGTATTTTTCAATACTAAAAAGTATCAAATAACCTGTGAATTGAGTCATTTGATACTTAACCGTAATCTACCTTACAATTTCCATTTCTTCTATTAGATTTTCGGCACCGTCTACTTCATCCATTACCCACAACATAAATGGACTGCTTACGTGAATAGCTCGTTTATATTTTGGATCATAGTCCCAATCACCAATAATAGACTCGTAAACACCATCAAAAACTAGCCCTACAAATTCGCCTTTTGCATTGAGTGTAGGTGAACCAGAGTTACCACCAGTGATATCTAACGTGCTCAAATAGTTTACAGGAACCGAATTTAGCCTTGCGTTAGCATAGCTTCCATACCGTTTTGCGTTAATCGCTTCACGCAATTTTAAAGGTAAATCGAATTCATCGTCACCAGGAATATATTTTGCCAACATACCCTCAGTCGTAGTGAACGGTGTTGCGATTAAGCCATCTTCTGGACTATAGCCTTTTACGTTACCAAACGTAATTCGTAACGTGCTATTAGCATCAGCATATACAGCCTCTTCGCGTGATTTTTTAAACGCGAGTACAGCTTTCATATACTCAGGACGCACTTGCTGTAATTGTCCTGATAACGACTTGCTTCGCTTTTCTTCTTCCATACTATAGTCAAATTGACTCACTGCGTATTTAACAAAAGGATCTGCGCTCGCACGCATCTCTTTTTCGGACATTTTCATCATCGCAATACGTGTGTCCAAGTCTCCCAATTTAGTATGAGCATACATTTGGTCGATTTTCGCGTTGGCTTTGCTTAAGTCTTTGCCTTTAATATCAAAAAACTTATCAAACGTCGTAACGCGCTGTTCCATCGGAAGGTAAACGTACTTGGCTAGAAAATGTTTAAAAAGGGCCTTGTCAATATCAGCAACGTAGCGCGAGTTTACTGATGTTATTGATTGCTCGTAGCGCTTTAAATCTCGTTCTTGATAACCCGGTTCACGAAGAGCATCCGGTTTTGCTTGTTCATGGGATAAACGAAGTAAACCTTCCGCGACTGACATCATGGTTGTCCTACCCATGTAACTCATCAATAAATCACGTTCTTTAGTCTCATCAGATTCTTCAATTAACTGATTTAGCGTGACTAAAGTCCCGGCATATTGAGCATTCATATCGGCATCTGTAGCTAGCCAATTGACTAAATCAGATTCGAGTTGCTGCTTTCGAACTAACATATCGCCTTTATTATAACTCTCTACCATTGAGCCATAATTTTTCGCGTAATTCGCTAAACTGGCTATATTACTCGCGTACTTAATCCGCTGATCGCTACCCGGTGCGGAGTTTTGCTTGATCACATCAATATATTCTTCACGATACAATTTAGCTTTTGGATAGGTCCAAGTGAAATTATTTTCAACTTCCACGGCAGTGCGATAGCGATTGGTGCTGCCTGGGTAGCCTATAACCATGACATAGTCACCTTCATCAACACCCGCCGCGTTCACTTTTAAAAAGGCTTTGTTGCTGTAAGGCACATTGCCTGTGTCGTAATCTGCTGGTTTACCATCCTTGCCTACATAAGCACGATAAAATGCCCAATCACCAGTTTGACGAGGCCACTGCCAATTATCCGTATCACCACCAAATTTACCAATACTCGATGGCGGAGCATACGCCAAACGAACATCTCGGATAGTGAGCAACTTGATTAATACATAACTCGCACCACTATGAAAGCTTGAAACCGAACAACGATAATCATCGTCAGTTTCACAGTCCGCGACTAACACCTTACGGTTATTTTCTATTGCTTGATAATAATCGTTGCCAGTCAATTCTGCTGAGATCCCGCCAGTAACTTCGGCGGTAACATCCGTTAGTGATTCAGTGATATAGACACGACTACCAGGCGCAGCAGACAACTCTTCTTGCTTTGTTTTAGCGACAAAACCGTTAGCAAGTAAGTTGTTTTCCTCTGAACTATTATGTTGTATTGAACGATAAGCACAGTGATGATTAGTAACAACTAAGCCTTGATCCGAAATGAAACTTGCGGTGCATCCACCTAAGCTAATGATAGCGTTCATTGGAAAGTTTGATAAGTCCGACATATCATCTGGATTTAGTTTTAACCCGGCAGCAACAAGTTGTTCTTTTATATTGGGGAGTTGATGTGGTTGCCACATGCCTTCATCGGCTAGTGCTAAATTGCATGATGTGCTAAGTGCCAGTGCAACAGCACCGATTATCCACTTTTTCATATTTTTTCCTTGTCGTTTTAACTTCATATTTATTAACGTTCTTATTTTAAAAAAACAAAATTTCTTTTGAGCGTTACCGTCTTAGGATATTAGTTCTACACGCTAGCTTTTCAAACCGGTTCTGACAACTATTTTTGGTGATTTTTTCTTACCTTGTTAGCTCACATTCACCTGCAATAAATTATAATATAGACATCTAGACGCCTATATTATAATATATTTCAGTTATTTTTCTAATAGGTTTAATTCACAAACCGCATTATCACTGGCACATGGCACATATTTTTTGGTGAACAAAATTGAATACACAATACGTTACTCAAGCAACTGTTGAAGTTGAAATAGTTAGAAAATGCTGTTTTACCGCGTTAATGGTGGACGGCTGCGCACAGTTAATTATAAAAAAAGACTTTGAAATCGAACAAGATTTCCGCGATTACCTAAATTTGCATTATCCATTTTACATTTGCCTTTATTGCAGAGGATCTGTGAGGAAACAATCACAAATTAATGAATCTGACACACATTAAATTTAAAGAAGCGCAAAACAAGGCTAACAATTAAAATTGTTTGCCTTTCACTATATAGTGCGCAAGAAGAGCCTCGAAACTGATACTAATATCTTTACTAAACGACTGATGTTATTGAACAGTTGCTAAAAATAGTTATTAAGCATCGCTGGTAATTTTAGCTTCATAATTAACAGTTTTAGTACTACCTCACTTTTCCACTGCCATTATTCGAAATACAGCCCAAGAAAATCTCATTTCACGTTTTTCAGAAAGACTTTTATGCCTGTAACAACTGAGACATCAAAATCTATAAGGGACATTAGCACTCATCTTCTCAATGAAACAAACAAAACATAGCTGACCAAGTTAAATATACAAAATGCTTTGCATCGACCGCACAGTCGACAACGGTTTGAAATTATATGTCGTTAGAACGACACCAGCCTAGGTTGACGCTCCAAGGCCTCAGAAGCTGGAGACTGCGACCTTTTATTTTATTTCCGCGACCTAATAATACTTGAGTGTTTTACTCGGGTATTTACTTGAGTGTTTTACTCAGGTATTATAGCGTCATAGGATATCAAAAATTGTTGTCCATATTCTTTCCATTGTCTGGATTAATTCAGACATTTCATGTGCCATGTCATCATTGGCATCAGGACAACCGCACCAGTGAGGAACCACAGTATGAGTGAACAACTCGACCAGGCGTTATCCCGTAAGTACGATGCAGGGTTTGTATCCAACATCGAATCTGAAACCTTTCCACCAGGCCTCGATGAAGATGTTATACACCGCATTTCCAGCATGAAAGGGGAACCCGAATGGATGTTAGAGTGGCGTCTTCGCGCCTATAGAAGCTGGCTTGAGATGGAAGAGCCCGAATGGGCCCACGTGCATTACCCAAAAATCGATTTTAA
>JBLIKA010000077.1:0-16822 GCA_047637355.1 Glaciecola sp.
TCTTCATCCAAGTTCTCTTCATCCAAGTTCTCTTCATAAATAGCGCCAATATCAAATTGTCCTACAGCAGTCTGAATAAAACAGGTAGTTGAGGTTTTGTAAACGCCGTCAGTTGTGGTGGCAACAAGTAATGGATTGTTGGGCAAATATCTTTGCACTAGTTGAGTACCGCCCATGCCGTTTTGTAAAAGCAGTATTGTTGTTTTTGCATCTACGTGCTCTGCAATCTCCTGCACAATACGCTCTATTTGATAATGCTTGACGGGCAGAATGATTAAATCTAATGACTGTAAAGAACTCTTTGAAATATACACCTGATCACATTTAATAAGGTGTGTTTGTCCATCCACCGTTAACAATGAAAGCACGTCGGAGCGGTCATAATGTTCTCTTACTAACAGTGTGGTTTGAATGCTCTGTGCAAGCTGCAGGTTAAACGCAACGTTCACGCCAATCGACCCGCGGCCAATAATACCAATTTTTTTTATATTTTGTGTATTGGCCATTTCATTACCCATGGGTCAGAATTGTGAGAAAGGAATGTGTCTAGATGACTAGCAAATAGTTTACCCGTTTGGGGTAGACAAATGGCGTTAAAAAATTGGTTTTTATAAGTAAACTGGAGAACATAGCTATGCAAATATAAGCGGTCGGATACGCTGCCTTTATAGCGTTTATCGCCGATAATAGGGGAACCTAGTGATTTCAATGCAACTCGAATTTGGTGCGTTTTTCCACTAATTGGTTTTACTATGCATACCCTGACAGCTGGAGTCGAGTTTAGTTTGTTTTTAAGCGTAAATTCAGCTGTATTATCCTGTTGCAGGTGAGTCTGTGTTTCTAGAGTCAGATTTCGATTTTCAGACAGTAACTTGGGAGACGGTAAGTTATTCTGTATTGAAAAACTAAAAAACTGTGTTATCGCCGGATTATCTTGGCGAGTGCTTAATTTCCAGTCACCATTGCGTGCTTTTTGCATATCCCCCCTTATAGTACCTTGTTTCTTTTTGGGTTTATTATCAATAAGTGCAATGTAGTATTTTTGAACCGTCTTTTCGGCAAATTGCTTTGAAAGTTCAGATGCGGCATATTTTGTTTTTGCTAATAGAATACATCCTGAGGTATCTGTATCCAAGCGATGAACTAACCATAATTTCTTATGATTAAATAAAGACTCAGCAACTGGAATTATCGCATTCTCAGAAGCATGCATAGGCATGCCATTGGGTTTATTAAGCACCATGAAATCATCATGGTCGAGCACTAATTTAAGCATTATAACAGGGCGCGCTTAAGTGTTTTCTTCTATTTTTGCTATTGCTTTAGGATACTGAAGCTCCTCAATTAGCTGGGTGAGGAGCTTTGCATCTGGCTCGGATAAATCTAACCCCGCGACATAGTTGAATAAGGTATCGTCGTCAATAAATTCGTTTCGTTTTAGACGCTCTATTAACTCTGACTTACATTTATCCTTGGGTAGGAATGAGCTTTCTGGTTGTATTTTTGGGGCCTCATTTTGCTCCATTTGTTGAATTTCAAGACAAGTGACGCCAACAACTGTTCTAAACTCGTCGATAATAGCTTGATTTGGTATACCTGTTCTTAATTCTGCATCAAAACGCGTTGCACAATCGTATAACGATTGAAGTCCTATATTCCCTGATATTCCCTTTACAGTATGGACTAGCATTTTAGCACTTTGAATGTCGTTCGCTTCAATAAAACCGACCGTCTCCGCAGAGATATTTTCAAATTCAGAGAGGAACTTACCCAGCATTTTACTCAAGAGTGCTTCGTTGCCACCAAGTTGGTTTAGTGCAAACTCATAATTAAGAATGGGAAAATTAGTTGACATGTTTAAGTCCAGTTTTTGGCGAATGGGCATGCATGCTAAACATTTGTAATGCATACTAAGGTAAATCGTTGCTTGTTATCAAGCTACGTATAATATATTGGTTATACAAACATATTACTAGTCTACATTAGTTGTAGTCAGCATTATCACGATTGCTTGATTATAAATGGATCAGGGAAATGAGATCGGATACATAAATTATGCAATTTAAAACGATAAATAATATAGGCAAAATATGATTAAAAACCGCACGAAAAAACTCGTTTTTGGTGGATTAGTAATGTCGGCAATTGCCTTAGGTGGTTGTTATAAAGCGAGTGATATCAGTACACAAATTCAATCGGATGAATTGTCCGGCTCAGTGATTAAATACGAAAAATATGAACTCGCTAATGGGCTAACAATAGTGCTGCATGAGGATCAATCAGATCCGCTCGTGGAGGTTAATATTACCTATCACGTTGGTTCGGCCCGAGAAGAGCTTGGACGTTCAGGCTTTGCTCATTTTTTTGAACATATGATGTTCCAAGGCTCGGAAAATGTAGCTGACGATGAACATTTTAAAATTGTAACCGAAGCCGGCGGAACGATGAATGGGTCTACCAACACTGACTTTACCAATTACTATCAAACAGTACCGATTAATCAACTTGAGAAAGTATTGTGGCTAGAAGCCGACCGCATGGGTTTTCTATTAGATGCGGTGACTCAAGAAAAATTTGAAACTCAGCGTGAGACAGTTAAAAACGAGCGTGGTCAGCGCGTTGATAGCCAACCTTATGGATTGATATCAGAGAGGACGGGAGAAGCACTTTATCCGGTAGGTCATCCTTACTCATGGTCCACGATTGGTTATGTAGAGGACCTTGACCGTGTAAACGTCAACGATCTTAAAACTTTCTTCCAAAAATGGTATGGCCCTAATAACGCGGTATTAACGATTGGTGGAGCAATTGACAAAACACAAACTAAAGCTTGGATTGAAAAGTACTTCAGCACCATTCCCCGGGGCCCAGAAGTCACCAAAGCGGACAAAGCACCTGCGATTTTAACGGCAACGCGGTTTATTACATTAGAAGACAAAGTGCATTTACCATTACTTCAAATCACAATCCCAACGGTCTATGCACAACATTCTGATGAGGCTGCGCTCGACGTATTGGCAAATATCTTAGGCGCTGGTAAAACGTCATTACTTTATAAGAACATGGTTCAAAATGGGTTAGCGTTACAGGCATTCGCTGGGCATCCTTGTCGTGAACTTGCTTGCGAATTCCAATTACTTGCTTTAGTCAATCCAGAAAAAGTACAAGGTTTACATCAAATGCAAACCATCATTGATGAAACTTTGGCTGAGTTTGAGCAAAGAGGCGTGCAAGACGATGATTTACAACGTACAAAAGCGAGTATCGAAAGTAGTACTATTTTTGGCCTTCAAAGTGTCGCAGGGAAAGTAAGTCGCTTAGCTTATGGTCAGACTTTTAACAACGAACCAGATGGTATTCAAGCAGATATAGAGCGCTATAACGCTGTCACGAAAGCTGATGTTATGCGTGTTTACAAAAAATATGTTAAGAGTAAGCCTGCGGTTGTGCTAAGCGTAGTGCCGGAAGGGCAAACTCAACTTGCTGCTGGAGAACCGAACTTTGCATTACCGACACGCCAATTTGCTACCGAAACTGCCAAAGCTGATGACATTAAACAAACTAAAATTAAGGATAACTTTGATCGGAGTTTGCAACCAACTGCAGGTGTAAACCCTATCGGTGGTATTCCTGATTATTGGGAGCATTCACTTAGCAACGGCATCAAAATTCTTGGTGTTGATACCGATGAGACCCCAACTGTTTTTCTAAATATTGCTATTGAAGGTGGGTCCTTACTTAACGCTCTTGCCAAACCCGGTGTTGCAGCGATGACAGCGCAAATGATGAACGAGAGTACGCTGCTGTTTAGCAACGTTGAAATTGCTAATCGCCTGGCCCTTCTAGGAAGCAATGTCTCATTTGCAGCGTCTGGCCGCTATACAAATGTGTATGTGTCATCATTGTCTAAAAACTTGCCTGAAACCTTAGTTATTTTGCAGGAAATGTTGTTTTCACCAGGCTTTAACGAAGATGACTTCGCACGGTTAAAACAAAATACATTGCAGGGGCTTCAACAAGCACTTAAAAGTCCATCTGTGTTAGCAAGTAGGGCAAGAGATATGGTTTTGTTTGGCGATAAAACAATTCTTGGTATGCCCGAGGGCGGCACAACAGAGAGCGTTCAATCCATCTCGCTCGATGATTTAAAAGCATTCTACGAGAACTACTATAGCCCTCAGTTTGCTGATATGGTGATCGTAGGTGATATATCGAAAAAACAGGCGTTAACTGCAGTTTCAATGTTCTCAGGATGGGAAGGTAAAGATTATGTATTACCAACCTTTGATGGCTTTGCAAACTCTGCGAAAGGCAAAGTGTACCTTGTTGATAACCCAGGTGGAGTGCAGTCAGTTGTTTCAATAGTGAAACATGCATTGGTATTTGATGCAGAAGGCGAATACTTTAAATCAGGCCTAATGAATTTTCCATTAGGTGGGATGTTTAATAGTCGTATCAACCTTAACTTGCGTGAGGATAAAGGATATACATATGGTGCACAGAGCGGTTTCAGTGGAGGTAAGCAAACTGGAATATTTAGTGCTGGTGCTGATGTTGCCGTGCAACACACGGTGGCAAGTATTCAAGAATTTTTGAAGGAAATAGATTCTTTTCACGCTTCAGGTATGACTCAGGATGAGCTCGAATTAATGAAAAAGGCATATACTCAAAGAGATGCGCTAAGTTCAGAAACGCCGACAAGAAAAGCGGGTATTCTGATTGCAATGTTGGGGTATGACTTAGATAAAAATTATCGCGAGCGTCAAAAGCGTATTATTAATAATGCGACCACGAAACAGCTTAACGAAATAGCTGGAAAATGGTTAGACACAGACTCTATGGACATTATTGTTGTGGGTGACGCAGCAACCCTGCGTGAAAAACTAAAGGTACTAGGTAGAGAAATTGTAGATTTAGATGTACCCAAGTAGGTAATTCTTTGGTGTGAATTTATAATTTAAACACTATACTAGGCGCATAATACGTTAATACCCCTGTAGTAATAATCTGCAGGGGTTTTTTAAACCAGTAACGGAATAATAATTTGGCTATTCATTCACTTTCCTTTTCAAAACGCTTAACCGCACTTGCTCAAGTCCAGTTTCAGACCTCTTTGCCCAATATTAAACATGGCATAGAGAGAGAAGCGCTCCGAGTCAACCCAACTGGAGGGTTGGCGACGACGATGCATCCCGATGCCTTAGGATCAAAGCTGACTCACGATACGATAACCACCGATTTTTCTGAAAGTTTAATGGAATTCATTACGCCACCTGAAAAAGAGCCTAAAACAACACTGGCTCAACTTGCGGATATTCATAAATTTGTATATGAAAATATTGGCGAAGAAAGATTGTGGCCGATGAGCATGCCATGCTTTGTGAACAAAGATACTAGTATTCCAATTGCGCAGTATGGTAGCTCGAATATTGCGAAAATGAAGGAAGTGTATCGTAAAGGTCTTCACAACCGATATGGCAGTATGATGCAAGTCATTGCTGGCGTGCATTTTAATTTTTCCTTCTCGGATGAGTTTTGGCAGGCCTGGTGTGACCTGCATGAAGTAGAAAATAATGTGGATAATCGTTCCTCGTTCCACTTTGACTTAATCCGTAATTTCCGCAGCGTAGCTTGGCTTATTCCTTATTTGTATGGCGCATCGCCCGCACTTTGTCAGTCATTCCTAGCAGGTAAAGAAAATAAATTTCCATTTGAACGATTAGGTAAAGGGACGTTATATTTACCCTATGCTACCTCGCTGAGAATGAGTGATTTGGGCTACACAAACTCAGAACAATCATCCTTAAACATTTGTTATAACAGTTTGAGTTCTTATGTCAGTTCTGTGCGTGATGCAATAAACACTCCGTCTGAACAATATGCTGCTTTTTCTTCAAATGAAAAAGATGGCTGGGAACAGTTAAATAGCAATGTGCTGCAAATTGAAAATGAATTGTATTCACCTATTCGCCCTAAACAAGTAGCTAAATCGCTGGAAAAGCCAAGTGATGCCTTGGAAAATCGAGGTGTTAGCTATATTGAAGTTCGCGCGTTAGACGTAAACCCTTTCTCACCGCTCGGCATCGATGAAAATCAATTTTATTTTTTAGATGTGTTTTTATTATATTGTTTACTAAAAGAATCACCTGATCTGGCACATCCTGCATATGTAGAAAGTGATGATAATTTAGATGCAGTTGTTATTGAAGGGCGCAAGCCGGGCTTAATGCTAACAAGGGAAGGCACGCCTATTTCGCTGTTAGCTTGGTCCACTGAACTATTTGTTGCATTGAAAGAAGTCGCTAAAACGCTAGATAATGCAAACATGAATGTTAAGTATTCAAGTGCTGTCGAAATTGAGTTCGAGAAAATCCAAGATCCAAGCAATACACCTTCTGCGAAATGGTTAAAGACATTAACTGATCATGAAATAGACAATAGTACACTGGGCTTAGAGTTAGCGGATGAATATAAAAAGCATGCTTCGGGTTTAAATTATTTGAATATGACTGAAGATATGTTCCGCCAACAAGCTGAAGAATCTATTGAATCTCGGGTTAAGATTGAAGACGCTGACACAAAAGCCTTTGCTGAATTTATACGAGATTATTTTGCTCGTTAAAGTGCCTATATACAACGTTGTTATACTAGTTGAGGTTCGGTTTTAGCTCAGTCAGTATACTTTTGAGTGAATTTAATAATGGTAGCGCGGGTAAAAAAAACCCGAACATTCATTAAGAAGTTCGGGTCAATAGGGACTAAACAGGGACATTTGTTAGTTCACATGTATCAATAAGAGTAGATCAATATCCAAAAGTTCATTTTTTTTAAAGTCAAATTTCCAAACTGGCTATTTTTAGCACTATTTCTCGTTTTAATGAGTGGCTGTGTGACTCAACCACCAACTAAAAAAGAAAATATTTGTGATATATTTTATGAAAAACGTGACTGGTTTGATGCTGCCGCAGATATGCGTGAAAAGTGGGGGGTGCCTATTCATGTGCCTATGGCCATGATGTATCAAGAAAGTTCGTTTCGTCACGACGCATTACCTCCACGTGATTACGTGCTTTTTGGACTAATCCCTTGGGGCAGAGTTAGCTCAGCTTATGGTTATTCCCAGGCCAAAACAATGACGTGGGATGATTACAAAAGAGAAACAGATCAAACTTTCGCTAGTAGAGAAAATTTCGACGACGCCATTGATTTTATGGGATGGTTTATTTCGAAAACACATAAAATAAACAAAGTTTCTAAGTGGGACGCAAATGCCCAATACCTTAACTATCATGAAGGTTGGGGGGGATATAAACGCAAGTCTTATCGCAAAAAACAATGGCTGGTTGGCGTTGCTCAAAAAGTAGGTTCACGCTCAAAACGCTACGCAACGCAGCTGAAAACCTGTGAAGATGACTTAAATAAAAATTGGTTTATGCGACTCATATTTTAAAAACTTGATCTGGCGTAATTAATTCGCCGATTAGACTCAAAATCACGTTTATTTATTGATCTCGATCATGAAGCCGCCTCCAATATACGACTATTATTGATTCATAAGATAATCAACGAGGTAATTTATGTTATCAATGATATTCGGCGACGCTGTAGTTTGGGGTTCTCTTCTTGGAATTTTAGTGATGGTAGTAATGAGTGCGTATTTTACTTATATGTTCATTCACAATAGTTCACCTGACGAACATAAGTAGACTCAATCGTATTTATTGTGCTCCTCACTTTGTTTTATTAGCACAAGTAGGGCGCTATTGCCGCCCCATTCTAAGGTGGCTTGGTGAAAACCAATCACATAGGGGTGTTGCATTAGCCAACTAGGTATTTTGCGCTTTAACGTGCCGGTACCAATTCCATGCATGATGCAAACACAAGTGTAGAGTTTTCTGTGCGCTTCAAATAATAAGGCCGCAATTTCATTTTTTGCGGCCTCCGCATTCAAGCCGTGTAAATCTAACAATAGTTCAGGTGCTATTTCACCATTCCTAAGCTGTTTAACTCTATCGCTGCGTTCGCCCTCTGCAACGTATTTCAAAGGACCATTCTGGCTAAAGTTGGCTTCAAACCCATCTGAAAATTCAAACAGTGCGCTGGCTTTTCTATCCAATGTGGCACTCGAAAACTGACGTTGTTTCAAGTTAAGAATTCTGTCTTCGCGACTTAATTCATAGCGGTCGTGTTTAACGGGTTTTACGCCATCAAATAAGCTCGTAAATGAAATTTCATCTTGAGGAGTGTCTTTGTTTGATAAATTTGAAGTTTTTTTCTTCATAAGTGCAGATAACAAGCGAATTTGATTAGATTTTTGCGTATTATATCAGGATTACGCCGATATTGAGTCAGTAATATCGCCAACTTACCTGAGGATACTGTGAATATACACCAACCATCTCATCCGCCAGAATTAATCACGATACTAGACTGGATCCGTTATTCCATTTCTACATTTTATCAAGCCGGTATTTTTTTCGGTCATGGCACAGATAACGAGTGGGATGAAGCCTCTAGCTTAGTGTTTCAAGCCCTAAATTTACCCTTAGATATGCCTGCACCGCGTCAAGAAGCGTTATATCAGGCTCGCGTTACGGAAACCGAAAAGCAACATATGGCAGATTGGTTGCAGCAGCGCGTTGAGCTACAAAAGCCGCTGCCTTACATTACACATCAAGCTTGGTTTGCAGGCATGCCGTTTTATGTGGACGAGCGTGTGTTAATTCCTCGTTCTCCAGTTGCTGAATTAATACTGCAAGGCTTTAAGCCATATTTAAGTCAAGAGCCAAAACGAATTCTTGACCTTTGTACCGGTGGAGGATGTATCGCTATTGCTATGGCTAACCAATTTCCTGAGTCAATGGTGGACGCCGCCGATATTGATAACGATGCGCTTGATGTTGCTTCGATGAATATTCATGAATATCAGTTGGAAGAGCAGGTAATTCCTCTGCAATCGGATTTATTTAATGGTTTAACAGGCGAGAAATATGATCTTATCGTTTCAAATCCACCCTATGTCGATGCGCATGATATGGCCGACTTGCCTGCAGAATTTCATCATGAGCCTGCACATGCATTGGCGGCTGGAGAAGATGGTCTAGATTTGGTCGAAATTATGCTTCAACAAGCTTCTCAATATATGACTGAGGGCGCTTGGTTGTTTGTTGAAGTGGGTAACAGCGAAGTGCATATTGCCACTCGTTTCCCCGGCTTACAGGTTGATTGGTGTGAGTTGACCCAAGGTGGCAGTGGAATATTTGCCATACAGAAAGAGACACTTGTTACTTATTGGCAAGACACAAAGTAAACGTGCAGCGTATATTTATTTTATGCAAATTATATCCGCAAAACTATCAAAAGATTTATGCTTCATCAAAAAAATTAGAAAAAAGATAAGGAAAGAACAATATGTCTGGGAACACAATAGGTAAACTATTTACTGTTACAACCTTTGGAGAAAGTCATGGTATTGCCATCGGTGGTGTGGTTGATGGTTGCCCTCCGGGACTAGAGTTGAGTGAAGCCGATTTGCAGGGCGATTTAGATCGTCGCAAACCGGGAACATCTCGTTATACGACTGCTCGTAGAGAAGATGATGAGGTTAAAATTCTTAGTGGTATTTTTGACGGCAAGTCTACAGGGACTAGCATTGGTTTACTGATAAATAATAAAGACCAACGCAGCCAAGATTACTCAAAAATTAAAGATTCATTTCGTCCAGGTCATGCGGATTATACGTACCAGCAGAAATTTGGTATCAGAGATTACCGTGGTGGCGGTCGCTCATCAGCTCGTGAAACGGCAGTGCGCGTTGCCGCAGGTGGTATTGCTAAAAAGTATCTAAAACAACAATACGGAATAGAAGTACGTGGTTATATTAGTCAATTAGGTCCAATTGCTGTTGATAAAGTGGATCATAGCGTCACTAACACGAATCCTTTTTTCTGCCCAGATGAAACCAAGTTAGAAGCACTAGATGCTTATATGCGGGACTTAAAGAAAGAGGGCAACTCAATAGGTGCGAAGGTAAGCGTAAGCGCTATCAACGTTCCTGTGGGGTTAGGAGAGCCCGTGTTTGATCGACTTGATGCCGATATTGCCCATGCGATGATGGGAATTAATGCAGTGAAAGGCGTTGAAATTGGCGATGGCTTTGAAGTTGTCAATCAAAAAGGCACCGAACATCGAGATGAAATGTCGCCCGAGGGTTTTCATACTAACCACGCCGGAGGCATCTTAGGAGGGATTTCTAGTGGTCAAGAAATCATAGTACACATGGCGCTTAAACCAACCTCTAGTATTAGTATTTCAGGCCAATCTGTAGATATTAACGGCAAACCGGATGATGTAATTACAAAAGGACGTCACGATCCTTGTGTTGGTATTCGAGCTGTGCCGATAGCGGAAGCGATGCTAGCCATTGTATTGATGGACCATTTATTGCGACATAGAGCTCAAAACAGCCTAGTGAACTCGATAACGCCAGTTATTCCGGCGCAACGTTAATGATAAGCGATGTTTATTGCTCACTACTTTCTGAAAAGGGAATAAGCCTTGCTATTGTCAAAACTGATCACGACGAAAAGTAAGGCGGCTATTTCTAGCCCTACAAACTTAGGGCTTATTTCTTTAACCTATTTTTTCTACTTCGGCCAATTAGGTGTTATCACGCCATTTGCGGGTGTCTTTCTTGATGGGCGTGGCTTTAGTTCACAAGAGATAGGTAGCTTACTCGCTATTATTACACTCACGCGTGTGTTGGGGCCCAATTTATGGGCGGCTGTTGCCGATAAAACGGGGCGAGGTGCTGATATTGTTCGCTTCGGTTGCTTACTCGCATTCATCACCTTCACCGCAGTTTACTTCTCATTTAGTTTTTGGGCGCTAACATTTAGTTTCGGGCTCATGATGATGTTTTGGACAGCGGTGCTGCCTCAGCTTGAAGTCATCACGGTGAATGCGACTAAAGAAAGTAAGGGGGGGTATGGTGCTGTGCGTCTGTGGGGCAGTATTGGTTTTATTGTACTGAGCTTAACTATTGGTTTTCTTCTCGATTTTTTCTCGACGGAAGTGATTATTTATACCGCTAGTTTTTGCTTATTTGCGTTATATATCAGCACGCTCTTTATTGCCTCACCTGAGGTCGTTCCTAAACACGAGCGGGTGGTCGTCAACGAATGGCCCAAAGTGCGCAGTTTAGTTTTTATTGCCTTTATTATTTCTGCTATTTTTTTACAAATCAGTTTTGGCTCATACTATAGTTTTTTCGCACTTTATATGGGAGAGCTTGATTATTCGGGTAAACAAACAGGCTTATTTATTGCTGTCGGTGTGTTGTCTGAGATTGGTATTTTTATCATTGCATCGCGACTCATTGCCAAGTTTGGAGTGAAATGGATGTTGATATTTTCAATGTTATTTACTTCTATTCGATGGCTTTGCTTAGCATTAGTTCCTGAATTTACCAGTGTGATAATTTTCAGCCAAACTCTGCATGCGTTTAGCTTTGGTATGACGCACGCAACCTCGGTACATTTTTTACATACCTATTTTGATAGTGGATTCCAAAGCAGAGCGCAAGCATTGTATGTCAGTATTGCGTTTGGTATTGGAGGCGCTTTAGGAAGTTTTATTGCGGGAAATACTTGGATGCAAGGAGCTGGAGCTGAGAAAAGTTTTTTAATATCCGCAAGTTTTGCTTTTATAGGCGCTTTCGCATTACTCTTGGTTAGCAGTAACGCTTTTTCTGGACAAAAAGCGTTATTAGAAAAACACTAAAAAGGATAATCAAATGGTCAAGGTAACGAAATTAGTTAAGCTCTCAATATCATCAGTATTTATTTGCTTAATAGCGTTTTTTACGTCGGCTCAATCCGATTCAGATATAATTGTTGCTTCTGTTAGTTATGAGGACGGCACTTCTGAAGCTCCTGCAGGAAAGCTGTCGGATAAAATAATTACGTTGAGCAACTTCCAAAAAATAACGGATACCCCTAGTTATACTAATCAGCCTTACTTCATCAATGGCGATAGTGCTTTGGCCTATACCCAAATGATAAAGGCCGAGAATAGCAGCCAAATGGATATTTTTGTGTATGACTTCGCTTCTCAGTCTTCAACAAACTTAAGCAATTCACCGGCCAGTGAATATAGCGCGACACCGACACCTGACGTCAAAGAGCTTTCAGTGGTAAGAGTCAATAGTGAAGGAAAACAGGAACTGTGGTCTTTGCAGTTAGATGATGGTGAAGCTATAAAAAACTTATTACCTGGGGTTGAGCCAGTTGGTTATCATGTCTGGGATGGTGCAACAAAAGTTCTCCTATTTGTTCTGGGAGAGCCTAATACGCTGCGCTTAGCGAGTATTAATAAACCAACAGATAGGGGAGCAGTGCTCGATACTAAAATAGGGCCAAGTTTATGGTCAATACCCAATTCAAGTTTGTACAGTTACACCAAAAATATTGATGAAACAACATGGCAACTGCGTTCTGTTAATACCCAAACCAACAGCATGGTTGCATTGGTTAATATGCCTTTAGGCGGCGTCCATTACGCATGGTCACCGGAAGGTTATGCGGTTACGGCAGTGAAAAATAAGTTGTATCAATGGAAGTACGATAGTGGCGATAAAAAGTGGACTGAATTTGTCGACCTAACTGCACAATGTCCGGGTGATATAAGTCGTGTAAGCTTTTCCAGCAAAGGCGATAAAATCGCATTCGTTTGTATGCGGCAGGCTCCAACTGATTAGCATATAAAGAATGCGATACCGAGTATAAATTTGAAGGCAATGTGCGTTCGTATTAATGTTTGAAACTGAACATATTGTCGATATTTAGTAGTTTGTAGGTGGCTAATGATTATCTCTACAGCTTTAGGCAGAGATAATGCGCCCTCAATGAGCTATCAAACCTAGTTAAGCGATTTTTATTTACTTTGTACTAGCTTAGCAATTGTGTAATGAGTTTTCATGGGAGAGAAAATGAAAGTTTTTATTTTATATGCGCATCCAGAGCCAGAGGCTTCTTTTCAAGCAGCATTGTTCAGAAAAGGAGTTGAAACCTTAGAGTTGCAAGGACATGAAGTAGTGGTTTCCGATCTGTATAAAATGGAGTTTAACCCCGTAGCTAGCGCTAAAGATTTTTCTGATCGACGCTTTCCCGAACGCCTGCAGTATGACCGCGAGCAGAAGTTTGCGGTAGATAATGATTCGCTCCCTGAAGACGTAAAGTCTGAGTTGAAAAAAGTCTTTTGGTGCGACTTATTCATCGTGCAATTTCCTCTCTATTGGTTTTCAACACCGGCTATTTTGAAAGGATGGTTTGATAGGGTGTTCGTTAACTCTGTCGTCTATGGAGCTGGAAAACGATATGAAAACGGAGGCCTGAAAGGACGTAAAGCTATGGTTGTGACAAGTTGTGGAGCCTATCCTGAAATGTTTGAACCCGACGGTATGATGGGAGATATTAACGTTGCTCTCTGGCATCTACACAACGGCACTTTATTTTATACAGGGTTTGAGGTGTTGCCTCCTTTTGTGGCCTATTCACCAGTATTCCTCGGTCAAGACGCTTGTGACAAATACCTTAACGATTACAGTACTCGTTTAAAAACTATCGATAAGACCGAGCCAATGAAATTCCATCCGCTTACTGACTTTGGGTCAGATTTTAAACTTAAGCCAGATGTAACACCCTCAAGCGCAGGTCACCGGCGCTAGCTCCTTGACTGTAAAAAAAAAACCACCTGTCAGTGGTGGTTTTTATTTATTACATTGCGTCATTAGAGCTATCTATTCGATGACTCCTTTGTCCATAACCTATGCGAAGTTGCTAGCCGCGAAATCCCAGTTAGCAAGTGCCCAATATGCTACCAAGTAATTTGGACGCACGTTGCGATAGTCGATGTAATAAGCGTGTTCCCACAAATCACATGTTAGCAGTGGCGTAACACCTTCTTCGGTAATTGGAGTACCAGCATTGCTTGTGTTTACAATGTCTAAGCCGCCGTCAGCCGTTTTTACAAGCCACGTCCAGCTAGAACCAAAGTTGTTCACTGCTTTATCATTAAATGCAGCTTTGAATTCCTCAAATGAACCCCATTTAGCGTTAATTGCTTCAGCTAATGCATCTTTTGCTTCGCCGCCGCCATTTGGGCTTAAGCTGTTCCAATAAAAAGTGTGATTCCAGATTTGTGCTGCGTTGTTAAAAACACCGCCATCTGAATTTTTAACAAGTTCTTCAAGTGACTTAGTCGCCAAATCTGTGCCTTCAACTAGGCCATTTAATTTAGCAACATATGTCGCGTGATGCTTACCATAATGAAACTCTAACGTTTCTGCAGAAATATGCGGTTCAAGAGCGTTTTTCTCATAAGGTAAAGCTGGTAATTCAAAAGCCATGGTGTTCTCCGTTTTGGGTAAATATTTTAGATTCGAACTGTTAGGCCAATATTTTTGAGCCTTTGTTATATAACGAACTGAAGTATAATTTACCCCAGTTCGGTTTCCTTTTTCATAGTTATGTTATTGGGACTATTATACTAAACCCAAGATTAATCACTAAGAAAATAACTAATAAGTTATAACTTGTTCGAAAAAACACGTAAAGAAGATCATTTTTTAGTGTTTTCTCATTCTAATCTTATTACTATAGGACAATTAAAAATTGAGGGTTGTTTTTTTAAAGATAAACCTCATATTTATATAGATGACAAATTAAGACGTATTTTCAGTTAAAGGGCATTCAATGGAAACGATAGATAAAATTAAAGAACAAATAAGCGAAAATCCAGTCTTGTTGTATATGAAAGGCTCCCCGAAATTACCAAGTTGTGGTTTTTCTGCTCAGACGGTTCAAGCATTAATGAATTGTGGTGAGCAATTTGCTTATGTTGATATATTGCTAAATCCTGACATTCGAAGTGAGTTGCCTAAACATGCAGATTGGCCAACTTTCCCACAACTTTGGATCAATGGCGAGTTAGTTGGTGGTTGTGACATTATCTTGGAAATGTTCCAGCAAGGCGAACTTCAGCCATTACTAAAAAAACACGCTTTGAAGTCTGAAGACAAAGCGTCAAACTAGTTTTGGATTAGAGCACTGAAGTGCCATAAAAAAAGCCTCATCATTGAGGCTTTTTTATTGAATGTAATTTGAATAATGATATCTCAGGGGCAAAGCGTGGCGATATTAACCAGCATCCTTAAACAAGCTTTCTTCGATAATAGTATCGTCAATAATGTCTTGTGCTAATTCAATGCATTTTCCGCATTGACTGCCTAGTGCCATTACTCTCTTTAATTCACGCATGTTGCCCACGCCATGTGTTTCCACTGCGCTTTTAACTTGCTTATCAGTAATGCCAAAACACATACAAACGAACATAAAGAGCCACTTATTTATCAATATGCAAATGATAATAATTGGCATTTAGATTAATTGCAAGCTTTTTGCGATTAATTCTCAATTAGATTTGGAAGAGGCCATCCACCTAAATTTTTATAACGGTTAACGATAAAGCAGAACAGCTCTGCGGTGCGCTGCGTATCATAGAGTGCAGAATGTGCTTCAGATTGATCAAACGCAATACCAGCAGCTTGGCATGCTCTAATTAGTACGGTCTGACCTAAGGCTATCGCCGATAAAGATGTCGTGTCAAAAGATACGAAAGGGTGAAACGGAGTGCGTTTTATATTATGTCTTCCTAGTGCAGCATTAACAAAACTCTGATCAAAAGTTGCGTTGTGAGCAACAATTACTGAGCGCTGACAATCTGCTTCTTTCTGGTATTTTCTGACATGCTGACATAAATTTTTAAACACGGTATTTTCGTCTAATGCGCCTCGCAGCGCACAAAATGGGTCAATGCCATTAAAATCAATCGCTGCTTGCTCAATATTTGCACCCTCAAAAGGCTGCACGTGCTCATGAAAGGTTGAATGTGGAGCGAAATCGCCGTTTTCATCGAGTTTTAGAGTAACCGCCGCAATTTCTAAGATGGCATCTGTAGTTGCATTAAAGCCCGCTGTTTCGACATCAATGATGACAGGAAAGTAGCCGCGAAATCGATCTTTGATTGCTGGTTTAGATGTTGTCATGAAATATTCAAAAATCCCTAAGTAGACTGCAATTGTATTTCATGTGAATGAAGAAGAAATAATGCGGTGTACGAGCACAAGCATAAAAATAAACTATTGAAATACAAATAAAAAATGTGAGTGTAAGAATCATTACTGCTCATATAACTACAAGTCTAAACATTTTATCAAAATTGTCGATAACTTATATAAGTTCTCAGAGATTGAATCTACTATGAAAAAACACCTAATCAGCCTGTTCTGTCTACTCCCTATGGTTGTATCAGCAAACTTAAGGGAATATAACGCATCGGTAGAAAATTCTGAGTGGTCCCTTGGTGAGCAAACTAGGCTAATTTGTGAGCTCAAACATCCGATACCTGGTTATGGTATGGCTTCGTTCGTCACTGAGGCATCAAAGCAACTTAATCTAGAGTTCATGCTTGATATGTTGCGCTTACCTAACCGCTATGACACCGCAACTATCTACTCTGTGCCACCGAAATGGATGCCTGGTGTCGTTCAAAAAACTATTGGGACAATGAATTTACGTAAACAATATGATAGCGATATGCCGTCAGAGTCGGCGTGGGAGATGTTAACAGAATTAGAAAAAGGCTTTTGGCCTACCATTCACTATCAAGATTGGAATAACCGCTATGATTCAGTTGCAGTCGCACTAAATTCAAGTAATTTTGATCCTTCATATATTGCTTTTTCGCAGTGTGTTACAAACTT
>JBLIKA010000078.1:0-16480 GCA_047637355.1 Glaciecola sp.
ACGAAATCGACCGCGTTCGGCCATATAGCTGAAAAATTAGGGACAAACGCATCGAGTTGGGTCACTCCTGCAACCAAAGGATGTGCAGCTTGTGAATCGAACTTTAACTGGGTGTGATTTAACGCAACATCCCAATTAATAGACTGAAAATCTAGCGCTAATCCAACAATATTATCGAACATAAATGGCGGCGCGTCAGGTGCACTAAAAGCGGTAACAGCAAACTCATTTTTACCATAAAATAGCTTTGCTGAAAACGTTATATCACCCAGTCGTTGGCTGTATGTTACGTCAACACCATCAAGGTAACGATGCGGTATAACACCGTAAATTTCGGTAGGTACATGCGCCCAAGAATAGGCGTAACCTATATCTCGGTACTCCGTTAACAAAAACAAATCGAACGCGGTGCGGCCCAGTCTGAACGACCAATTAGCCGTTGGTGCATACCTTATAAAAGCTAAATTTAATGCTGAGCCCAGATCGAGATCTTCCTGATCCCTATAAATCCCCTGAAAAACGAAATCGATTTGGTCAGAAGCAATAATATCGAGTTGAATACCTAAGTTTGTGCTTTCAGCGAGGTCAAATTCATCTTTGAATACTCCACCCGACTTAGAAAAGTCCGCTCGATAACCAAAATCCTTTGAATCTGTCGTTACAAAACCAATGGTTCCAAATCCGGACACACGCACATCAGGCGCAGCCCAAGCAAAATTCGACACCAGTAGTAGACAAAAAGCACTCTTTATAATCATTGATACAGCCCTAAAATACTAATTATCATCATCAGGTCACCCTTAAAATACTGCGAAAAGCAGCCTAAAATTTCGCATGCCACTCCCATTTGACTATTAACATTAATTGTTTGGCTTTGAAGGAAATAATACGCCACCCAATGCTCTAAATATTTTCTAACACCTAAAAAAATACCCTCGTTGGGTCTGTCGTAAACTGATAATAGAAACTTAGTATTCCAAATTTTTAACTGGCTCAAGCAACTTTTTATGTTGCTACAATTACTTTTGATTCAAGGCTTCGCGAACACTAAGATTAGTAAGTAAACAGGCTTATTATTAGCTAAAATCAATTGGACAATTCAATAAAAGCAAATTTAATTGGTTTATTCTGACTTACAACCAAAAATCTTCGTTTAAAGCAATTTATAAAGTTATATAATTAAACTAAATACTACTATACTTTTGTCCAATTTTTTTGCACTGTGTATTCATGTTATTGTAACAGCAGAGTAAAAAACCAACGCATATACAATAATTTAAAAAAGTACTCGATAAAAACTTAGGCCTTTACTGCACTAAATGATAGACAATATTATTGCCTAACTAAATTAGGTTTTAAATATATGAGCTTAAGTCTAAAATCCCGCAGAAGGGCCAAAAAATTCCAAAGGACATGCATTTGTGACGTCAAAGATAAAGAAAGCATTAAACATTCATCATTTTAGAGTTGTAAATCGGTTTGCGCATTTAAACGAAGTAAAGATATCCGATATCGAAAGGTTTTTGGCATCGTATGTGTCAATGCCAACAGCAAGAAAAATAATTCACCAATTAAATCATCTCGAAATAATCAGCTTTGAGCAAAGCATGGCCGACAAAAGAGTGAAAAACGTACGGTTTCATGTAACTAATTTGGACGAATTCATGTAGGCGTAGCTAGGTATTAAGGCACATCCTGTGTGTCGCAGTGATATGACACCCTTGTCATTTATAGGCACCACAGTCTCTAATAATACACTTAATTATCACCTGTTATATCCAGCTTACTTTTCTGTATCGCACTTAATGGTTAGTTCATCTTTCTAACTCAATTGGCAGACACTAGTTTTTACAGCAACCCTAGGTATAAATCGAATCGCTGCTATGAATAATCTGCATATACAATTCAATAAAAACTATGGTTCTTTTACTTTTAGATTATGTCAGGTTACCGAATGACTTTAAAATAGCCAGATTCAAAAGTTAAATTTTAGACGGACTTTTTCATGAAGATAAGCATTCGTTGGCTGGAAGATAGATCAACAGCGCACTATACATTGTTAGTAAATACAGCCTATTTAAACAGCTGCATGCATTTAAGCATGGAATTGCAGAGGAGATATCTCTTTGAGTTTTTATCAAAATAAAATTCTACCACACATTATAAATTGCGCTTGCTCTTCAAATGCAATTATGAAAATCAGAGAAAAAGTAGTTCCTCTGGCTTATGGGACTGTTTTAGAAGTTGGCATGGGCTCGGCTGTTAATTTAGGGCTATATGATCCAGCAAGAGTTGACATGATATGGGGCCTTGAACCATCCATCGGCATGCGTGAAAAGGCGGCACCTAATTTGAAAAAATCACCTATTACCGTTGAGTGGCTAAGCGTTCCGGGTGAACAAATACCTCTTGATGATAATTCAGTTGATTCAGTAGTATTGACTTATACTCTGTGCACTATCCCAGATTGGCGTGCAGCTATGAAGCAGATACACAGAGTATTAAAACCCGATGGTAAGATTATTTTCTGTGAACATGGCCAGGCGCCTGACCATTCAGTTCAAAAATGGCAAAATCGTTTAAATAGTTTATGGGGCAACCTTTTTGGAGGTTGTCATTTAAATAGACCGGTGATTGAGAATATACGAAGTAGTGGCTTCACTATCGATTGGTTTGACGTTAAATACATAAAGGGTATGCCAAAAATTGCATCTTATACTAGCTTTGGCATAGCAGCTAAAAGTACCTCATAAGCCAACTAGTTCACGGCTAAAAATCTACTTTTTGGGTTTCTTGAATACATATTTGAGTTAACAATCATTCACTTCCCAATATATTGCTATCTATTGACTTATTTAGAACAATATACGGCTTTATCAATTATTCGACTTCATATTGCTACCCATGTTTGATTCAAGTCAAATATTGATAAACGTTAGTATGATACGTTGTGAGAAAGAACTTAACTCTATCAAACTATTACGGTGGATCAATCATGAGCGTTTACAAAAAAATCATCGTTGCAATTGATTTCAATGCTGACTATAAAAAGGTGGTTGAACGAGCCATAGCTGTTAGCCAATCACCTGACGATATCAGTTTGCTTTATGTATCTATGCCGATAGTTTACATCCAGCCACTACTGTATGGTACAGAATACAACTCTATAGAAGACTCTGAAATCGTTGATAATGCTAAGGAACGATTAACACAAATTGCAGAAAAATTTGGTATTAACAAAACAAATATTCACGTTAGACTGGGTGATGTTTCGGAGGAGATAAAGGCAATGGCGAATGAAACTCAGACTGATCTTATTGTAATAGGTACCCATGGCAGAAGTGGGTTTAAGGCACTGCTTGGTTCAACCGCAAATGCGGTTCTGCACGGTGTCAAGCAAGACGTACTTGCAGTGCGCATGCATGATAATTAGACTCTAAATATGTGAATAGTAATAGCCATCAAGCGTCTTGATTAATTAGGTTACGTTCTTTACTAATGTCATCACTAATCGAAAAGAAAGTGATGACAATATCGGGGACAAGTTGGTGCAATAACTTTAGGTTAGGAGTTGATTATTGTACAGAGACTGTGCGTCAAAGTTATCGACGTTTGTTTGCAGTACTTGGACTTAATCTTTGATTCGGCAGCTCTTACCTTTATTGGTTCAATAAACCCAGGAGTAAACCAGACAACCTCTTGAAGACCAGCTTTTATAGCTGCTTCGACATCTGACAGCTTGTCTCCAACCATTATGCTGTTAGTAAGACTGATATTGTGTTGAGCGGCTGCAGTGTTGAGCATACCAGAGTTTGGTTTTCGACATGCACACACTTTTTTATATTGTTCGAGTTCTGCCTTTGGGTGATGCGGACAATACAGTACATCGTTGATGATAGCACCACGCTGCGCAAATTCTAACACCATCCATTTAGTTAATTCTGTAAAGTCGAACTCAGTGTACATGCCGCGGCCAATACCGGATTGATTGGTAACGACAATGACTTTATAACCCTGCTCATTTGCGCGTTTTACAAGATCAAAAATGCCATCAATAAAATCAAAGTCAATGGCTTTATAAACATAGCCATGATCCACATTTATTACGCCATCACGGTCTAAAAATAGCGCTTTGTTCATCGCTCTTTCTCTAAAACAATTGACTTTTCCTGCAGCGAATTGTCATCGTTATTATCGGCGCTTTGGAACTTGGCAGCAGCTAAATCAACGTCCGCAGCTTTAACTTCGTTGCTTTTTTGCCATATTGTAATAACAAAATCTGCGGTTACTTTTGTTAAATTTTGTTGGATTAGGCTACGTTGCGTCGCATTTGTTTTCCAATAAAATGGCGTCATTTGTAATAAAGCCAAACGAACCTCTGGGCTATTCAATATCACACTGAAATCAAGCAGATGCTGCTCCTGAACCTCAAATCCACTCAAAACGGCATTGTGCTTCGGATGACGTTCTGGTTTTTCATACACCAGTTGTTTTAGTTCAAACAAGTGCTTTGGTGCTGGATCAACGGTAATAACAACACCATTAGAATGCAAAATCCGAGCATATTGTTCTGCACATGCTGGTGCAAAAATCTGTAAAATAATATCTTGGGAACGGTCCTGCACAGGGATATTTATGGTGGACGCTACAACTAACTGTTTATCTTGATTTCGCTTTGCTGCTGCCACTACTGCAGCTTTAGAAATATCATGTCCAGAAAACGAATATAGCGTCGGCTTGTGAACTAATTCAGTGCTTGAAAGAAGCGTTGAAAGTGCTTCAAGATAATACCCCTCACCGCAACCTGAATCGTAAATATTTACTGGCATAACAGCCACGCATGATTGGTTACGCGGCACGTAAATTCCATCTATATTATGTGAGTCTATAGAGCTTATTACTTCGGCTAATTTTTTGGCTAACGGAGCATAGGGTTTTTTAGCAAAAAACGTGGTTCTTGCTACAACCATGTCAACATCATCACCCGGCATCTTAGAACGCTTATTTTGCACTGGTAGCAAATTCACGTAACCCTGCTTTGCTTTATCAAAACTGTGGTTATTTTCACACGACCATGTTTTTAAGAGCCGATCCTGCGCATCAACCAGATGTGTTTGTAACGGTAATTTACAAAGTGGGCATTGCCACATAGTTCTGAAAGCTTCGTTTATTAATATGAAGGCATGATATCACACCCTCATACAATCTCAGAAGCTACCTTAGCTGTGTTTATAGGCATTAAAGATGCTAGAAAAATCTAATTTTCCATTACCCGCATTACCATGCATTTGGAATAATGACTTAGCCAACTGACCGATAGGCACTACGGATTGATTATTGGCCGCTGTTCCCATTGCTAAGCTTAGGTCTTTGTTCATTAAATCGACCAAAAAACCACCTTGATAGCCATTCGAAGATGGTGCATTCGGCAGCACACCCGGGCAAGGATTATACAGCTCTAATGTCCAGTTTCGTCCTGAACTTTGCAACATGATATCGGACATGACTTTAGGATCTAAACCGTTATCTATGCCCAATTGCAATGCCTCTGACGTTCCTGCCATTAGGATTGCGAGTAACATATTATTGCATATTTTAGCAACTTGTCCGGCGCCAATACCACCGGCGTGGAATATATTCTTACCCATGGCTTGCAAACAGCTCTGTGCTTCATCAAAATCAGCTTTATCACCACCCACTATAAAAGTTAAGCTACCAGCGGCAGCGCCTGCCACTCCGCCAGATACCGGCGCATCAATAAAACGATGGCCGTGTAACTGCAATCTTTCACCAATACTTTTTGCGGTACTTGATTCAATAGTACTGCAATCAATAAACAAAGCTTTACCGGAAATACTATCTACAATGCCGTCTTCGTCGAAATAAAGAGATTCAACATGTTTGCCTGCTGGTAGCATAGAAATAATGATATCCGCACCTTCAACAGCCTGTGCCACACTGCTACTTGGTGCAGCGCCGGCATCAGATAACAGCTGTACTTGTGACTCAACTAGATCGAAAACAGTGACATTAAACTGTGCTTTGACCAAGTTTTTGGCCATTGAAGCTCCCATGTTGCCCAATCCGAAAAATGCAATATTAGCCATATTAGCCTCCATAAGTTTGTTCAAGATGATGCAAAGGGTTTGTCGCATCAGCGAAATAGGTGAAATGTGCAGCGATCAGACTACTCGGTACATCATCTCTATTTTGGTATAACCATTGAGGTGCAAAATCTTTGTCAATCAACAAGGCTCTCACTCCCTCTTCAAATTCTCCATATAGACTGCATGTCAACGCTATACTGAGTTCCTGTCTAAAACAATCAGCCAAAGTGAAATCTTTGCTACGCTTTAATTGTTCAAATACAATATTCGCTGTAATCGGACTGCCATTATTTAGTGTTTTTATGGATTTCAACCACCATCTATCGTCATTTTTTTCACTGACAATAGCAGTTAACTGCGAAACTGCAGCAGATAGGGTTTGCGCATCTGACAATGCATTCAACTTGATAAAATTAGGTTTGAGCTTAGCCTCAACCGAACTAAATAGCGGTTTATCAACTAGTTGCAATGCAGACAGTGCTTGGTCAATACCCTTCTCCGACACCTCATCCATATGAATTAACTGAGCTTGCAATGCTTGTTTACTTTCAGACGAAAGCTTATGGCTGGCAAGATTAATATCGTAGGCGTCAATTCCATTGAAACTAGCGCCTGTAAGAGCTAAAAACAAGCCGACACCGGCAGGCATTTTATTTAAAAAATAACTACCACCAACATCAGGAAACAAGCCAATACTAATTTCGGGCATAGCAAATCTTGACGTATCGGTTGATATGGCAAATTTAGATGCAGCAAATAAACCTAAACCACCACCCATTACGATACCACTACCCCATGTAATGATAGGTTTTGGATAAGTGTTGATGCAATAATCAAGGCTGTACTCTTGGCTAAAAAAGTCGCTTAAAAACTGTGGGGGGTGCACAAGTTTCACATTTCCTTCAGCGTGTTGCTCAGTGCGAAGAAGTTTCATTGATTGATACATTGAGACCACATCACCACCGGCACAAAAGGCTTTATCACCCGCCCCATCAATTAACACAGCCACCACTGAATCGTCTTTGCGCCATTGATCCAAGCATGCAGACATCAATTCAACCATTTCCAGGTTTAACGCATTCAACGAGGGTTCTTTATTAAGCGTAATAACGCCGATGAATTCGCCAGTTTTTTTGCGCTCGAGTAATTTAGTTTCAATAAGTGGCATACTAAAGCACTTCAATATTCGATGATATTAGGCGACGACCAATGATAACGCGCATTATTTCATTGGTACCTTCTAGTATTTGATGCACTCTTACATCACGCACATGGCGCTCTAAAGGGTACTCTTTGATATAACCGTAACCACCATGAATTTGTAATGCTTGATTACAAACATCGAAACCTACGTCAGTAGCAAAACGCTTAGCCATAGCACAGTAAGTGCTCTTGTCAGGGTGGTTGTTATCCAACTTACTGGCCGCTAACCTTACCATTTGGCGCGCGGCGACTAACTCCGTTGCCATGTCAGCTAGCTTAAATTGTAAAGCTTGAAAGCTAGCAAGTGGTTTACCAAACTGTGTTCTTTCTTGCATATAAGCTTGTGCAGTATTCAATGCTTGTTGTGCTGTGCCAATAGAGCATGTAGCGATGTTAACGCGACCACCGTCAAGTCCTTGCATTGCAAATTTGAAGCCTTCCCCCTCATTGCCAAGTAATGCGCTGGCGCTAACTTCAACATTGACGAAAGTAATCATTCTGGTTGGCTGAGCATTCCAGCCCATTTTTTCTTCTGCTTTACCGTATTCGACACCCTTAGCATCTGCGGGTACTACAAATGCTGAGACACCACCGGCACCAGCTTCACCTGTTCGTGCCATAACCACAAGAACTTGGGTTGCTCCTGCTCCGGAAATAAACACTTTAGAGCCATTTAATATATAACCAGACTCTGTTTTCTTAGCGGAAGTACGCATGGACGCCGCGTCAGACCCAGAACCCGGCTCAGTTAAGCAATAACTCGCAATCGTTTCACCTGTTACCAACGTTGGCATCCATGTTTCTTTAACTTGTGCTGTACCCCAAGTGGCAATCATCCATGTTGCCATATTATGGATAGTTAGCATCGCAGTCGTTGTTGTGCAGCCCATTGAAAGCTGCTCAAATATAATCGAAGAATCTAATCGAGATAGTCCTAAACCACCTTCATCCTCTGGCGTATATAAACCACAAAATCCAAGTTCACCGGCTTTTTGAATAGCTTCAATAGGAAAGTAATGTTCGCGATCCCATTTTGCAGCAAAAGGGGCTAGCTCTTGGTCTGCAAATTGTCTCGCTGTTGCAGCGAAGGCGGTTTGATCTTCATTTAATTCAAAATTCATATATTGCTCGCTCTTTTTAATCACTTTTAGTCAACAGCTAGGCTGGTGGTCGAGTTACATTGCTATTGCTAGGCCTGGCAATAGCATATGGAACGATATTCCATTACTTTAATTCAATAGTCATATTTGGACCTGTAGGAATATCGTCATCTAACCAGCGAGCAGTAATTGTTTTTGTCTCTGTGTAGAAGCGAACGCCCTGTTTACCATAGGCATGTAAATCTCCATAAAAAGAATTTTTCCAGCCCGTAAATGAGAAAAATGGCAGTGGCACAGGAATAGGAACATTAATACCCACCTGACCTACCTCAATTTCGCTCTGATACTTGCGCGCAGCTGCGCCGCTAGCGGTAAAGATAGATGTACCGTTACCGAATGGATTAGCGTTCACAAGTTCAATAGCCTCTTCAAGCGTGTTGACAACCATGCAACATAATACTGGGCCAAATATTTCTTGTTGATAAATACTCATTTCCGTCGTTACATTAGCAAATACAGTGGGACCAACCCAGTTGCCATTTTCATATCCTTCCAACGTAAAATCAGAACCATCTACAAGGCATGTAGCCCCTTGTTCTTTGCCTTCTTTAATTAGCGCCAAGACCTTAGCTTTTGCTTGCGGGCTGATCAGTGGACCATAGCCTGCATTTTTGTCATTCCATAATCCAGGTTTAACTGCCGCAATCTTTGTCGCTAGTTCAGGGATCCAATCAGCAGTATCACCCACAAACACAGCCACTGAAATTGCCATACAACGCTGCCCAGCTGCACCAACACTCGCACCAACTAAGTTATTCAACACAAATTCTTTGTTAGCATCGGGCATAATCACAGAATGATTCTTGGCGCCAGCAAAGCATTGCGCGCGTTTCATATTGTCCGTTGCGGTTTTATAAATATGTTGGCCAACCGGCACACTGCCGACAAATGAGACCGCTTGAATTGCATCATGTTCAAGTAAATAATTAACTTGGTTTTTGCCGCCATGTAGCACGTTTAGCAAACCTTTGGGTGCTCCAGCTTCAAGGAAGAGTTCGGCTAACTTCATGGGTGTACTAGGATCTTGTTCTGACGGTTTCAAAATAAATGTATTACCGCAAGCGATTGCCATTGGAAACATCCATAATGGGATCATCGCAGGAAAGTTGAAGGGGGTTATACCCAAACAAACACCAAGCGGTTGTATCATGCTGTAAGTGTCAATATTAGTCGCAACGTTCTCGACCGTTTCTCCCATCATCATGGAACAAATATTAGCCGCCTGTTCAACGACTTCAATTCCGCGCCAAACATCGCCTTTAGCATCAGCAAAAGTTTTACCTGTTTCCTCTGCCAGAATAGTCGCTATTTCATCATGGTTTTCTTTCAGTAAATGCTGGTACCGCATCATCAGACGCGCCCGCTCCGGCACTGGTACTTTTTTCCAGGTTTTAAAAGCCGTGGTTGCGGCGGATACAGCTTGTTCCATTTCAGCAACCGTTGCGCAAGGCGCATGAGCTATAATTTCGTTGTTCGCAGGATTCGTCACTTCAATAAAATCAGTGGTTGTAGATTGGATAAATTGTCCATCAATTAATTGAGCTATCTTGTTCATAGTAAACCTTCAGATGATTTGATAAGTGAATATGTAGGTACAGTAAACCGACATTACCTTTACGTAAACGTCAAGTATAGTCGAGCAAGCTCTTTATTGTAAAGTTATTGTTACAAAACGATTGTTTGTCTCTACATTCATTCGAACTAAAAGACCTATGTATTTTAGTACATACTCAAAATCAGGCTGAAATTCACTCAACGAGAATGCAACTTGAGGCATCAATTGATAAGCTATCTTAATGATCCAAAGCAGGAAGTGGGTATGACAAAATATAAAATCAAAATCGCGATCGTTGAGGACAACACGACTGCTCGCCTGAACCTTCGTAGTCATTTAATGTCTATGGGTGAGTTTGATATTGCTAGTTATACCAATGGCAAAGAACTTAGAAATGGCTTACGGACAATAGAATTTGATTTTGTTGTAATCGATTTTCACTTAGGACAAAACAAAAATGGGGTTGAATGGATACAGTATTTGACAGAATCAAAACTGATCAAACCTTCCATGGGTATTGTATTCTTAACCTCTGACCGCTTACCGCAAACAATTAGTCAAATTTTAGATACTCACCCTGACGTACTAATTATCAAACCTTACACTATAAAGACACTGCAAACCTCCATTAATCATTACCTAAGCGTTCGTTCAAAAATAAAACCAGCACTCGAATATTTAGATAATGAACAGCCGACAAAAGCGCTTAAGTTCATTGATAAAGCACTTCAAGGCAAACTAAGCAGACGCGAGCGCGCTGACTTTATCAAACTAAAGGGCCGGTTGTTAATAGGTGAACAACGTTACACAGAGGCCCTCACCCTTTATCACGATATACTAGAACGTTCATCTAATGTCTTATGGGCGCATTGGGGACTCGTAAAGGGTGAGTTTTTGTCTGGACAATGGCGCCATTGCCAAAACATGCTCGATAACCTTATTAATGATCAGTTAACCAAAGACAAAGCATATGAATGGATGGCTTGCGTTGAAATTGGAAAAGAGAACTATGGCTTAGCAGAGAAAATTCTGGACAATATAAAAGAAAATGACCTCACCATTCCAGCGACTAAACTGAAAGTGCTAGCTTATAAAATGCAAGGCCGCAGTGATGAAGCGATTAGGCTGTTAGAAAAAAAACGACAAAGCAACTTTACCGTAAAGGAACGCTTTGACGAGTACACTATTGAACTCGCTCGGTATCACTTACAATTAGCCGAAAATTCTGTGATGAGTGAACGGGCTCCCAAACTACATGCTGCAAAGTGCCTTATTGGTAACGCTAGTCGCAGTATTTTGGATAATCAAACACAACATCAACGAGATTTTATGCTTGCTCTTGCTTGCATGTTGGAGGGCGATACACAAAAAGCTGAACGCATTATTTTAGACAAAACCGTCGCAGATACTAAAAACGCAAAACTAGCAACGATGTTAGATGCGATTAAAGTTTGGTTTGGATTGGGCAAAGATGACAAAGCGCGTGAAATTTGGGGTGAAGTAGATCGTAAGTTATCAACCAAAGATGACCGAATTGAGCAGATATTAGCAGGTAGTCTTATTTTACAGACAGAAATGTCTCTTGGTTTGTCAGAAGAAAAAGCGAAACGTGTTAACGATCAAGGGATGGTTTTCTATCTCGGCAATCATCTAAACGACGCTATTGAGTTATTTTATAAAGCACGCCGGTTAAATTCTAGCGTTCCTGCTTTTACGCTTAATTTGTTACAGTGTTTAAGTGACATAAAAAAGGCCGAATATAAAGACCAGCAAACCTTAGCCTTGGTAGACGAATTAAAGGACAAAAACCTGTCTAAGTCTAACCGTAAACGTTATAACTTGATTAGGAAAAAGATAAACGATTTCCCTGAAGCTTATAGCATGCCTAATTACGCTGAGCATTTATCAGAAAATATTGTGTAAAAAAATCATTATATTATCGCTAAGTTACTGACTATTATTCACTCGCTGTTACAATACAAAAAATACTTCATTGAGAGAATAATATGGCTAACACATTTTACGACCTAGATTACGTCGCTAACAACGGAGAAACAGTCCCATTTAAGCAGTATGAAGGCAAAGTAGTCCTCATTGTTAATACTGCAAGCAAATGTGGATTTACGCCGCAATATGATGGTTTGGAAGCTTTATACAAAAAACATAAGGAGAATGGCCTTGAGGTCATTGGCTTTCCTTGTGACCAATTTGGTCATCAAGAGCCAGGTACGGATAACGATATTGCACAATTTTGCGAAATGCGATTCAATCTATCCTTCCCTCTTTCTAAAAAGGTAGAGGTAAATGGTGACAACTCAGCCCCCATTTACCAACTATTAAAAGATGCTGCTCCTGGTGTTTTAGGTAGTAAAAGAATTAAATGGAATTTCACTAAATTTTTAGTAAACAAACAAGGAAAGGTTTTAAAACGCTATAGTCCAACGACGAAGCCTGCTCAGATTGAAGCTGACATCACTGCTGCGTTAATAGCTTAATTTGCATTAGACTATTGCAGGCTAAGCTTCTTCAGTCTTTGTGAATAATTAAATGAAAGTACTTACCGAGCCACATATAAGGCTCGGTTGCCCCATATTTCATTTCTAATGCCAATATTTTATCATACTCAACGACTTGTTTACTGCGGTCTTGTAAGTAGTCATGAAAACAACGCACCCCGGCTTTATGCTCAATTGTGTAGGTTGGATACTTGTCGTTAATATATTGAATAATATCCTTTGGACGTTGCGCGTTATGAGGATTTAATCTGACTTGATTACGCGCTTTCAGGCCAGCATCAATATAGTCAAAATTACCCCAAATAGCGTTATTAAATAAAGCGGCATCGCGATTAAAGAAACTCAACGATAATCGCCCCCCCTTGCGCAACTGAGTAAATAATTTATCGATAATCACAAGGGGCTCCTGCACCCATTCAAGTACAGCATGACAAAGTATGACATCAAATTGTTGAGGATAGTTAAGTGACAATATGTCTATTTTTTCAATCTGCGTATTTTTCGCACCTGCCAAGCGTTGCCTAGCTATATCGAGCACTTCCTCTGAGCCATCGCAAAGAGTTACGTTGTGGCCAGCTTGGACGAATTCTAGTGACATAACCCCTGTCCCACCCCCAGCATCTAATACATCGCAAGGTATTGTTGAATGAATTAGCCCCGACAAGTAATGCAGTAATACCTGGTGACGCAAACGCCCTTTGCTCGTGCCATAGATATTGTTGTCAAATTTATTGGCAATACCATTGAAAAATGTATCTGTTGGCGTAACTACCTTCTTTTCTTTCATGTTTTATTTTACACGCCTAATATCGAGATAAAGGGTTGATGAAACTTAATTTTAGAAAACTATTACTGCCATTTTCAAAGCACTATCTGATGGGTAAAAACCAATTGCGCAATGGCTATATCTTAACACTGACGTTATGCTGGATTATGAATATCCACAAACTCAACATCAATTCCACACGCTTTATTTAAATACTCACCTAAAGCTTTAACACCATAACGTTCAGTAGCATGGTGGCCCGCAGCAAAATAATGAATATCGAGTTCTCTCGCGCTATGTGTAGTTTGCTCTGATATTTCACCTGAAATGAAGGCATCAATATCTAACTCTGCGCAAGCATCAATATAACTTTGACCTCCGCCTGTGCACCACGCAACTCGCTTTATTGGTTTATTCGAACTGCCACTCACATGCAATACATCTCGATCTAATGTGGTCGCTATTTGTTTTTGAAAACTTGTCGCATCAATCTCAACTGCCAACTCTCCGGACATTACAATGCCACTTGGCTTTAGAACCGGATGAGACCGGATGTCACTCACATTCAATATATTACCTAATTGTGCGTTATTACCGAGTGTTGGGTGTATATCAATAGGTAAATGATAAGCGAGCAAATTAATATTATGAGTTAAAAGTGATTTAATACGGCGCATCTTTATGCCCGTAATTGGTTGTGATTCGCCTTTCCAAAAATAACCATGATGCACTAAAATACAATCGGCCTTGCGCTTTATTGCTTCATCAATCAACGCTTGGGATGCTGTAACACCTGTAATTACTTTTGTAATCTGATCAGCGCCCTCCACTTGCAGCCCATTGGGACAATAATCATTAATTGCGTGTGGCAGCAGCAAATCGTCAATTAATGTAATAAATTCATGTCTTTTCACAAAAAATATATCTCCAAACACTCAAATTAGACATTTGAAATAAAAAAGGTATATTAACATTACTATAATAAAAAGGGTTCATAAGAACGTATGAGCAAATTAGACAAAGATAGCGTCTTAGCAAAATTCACAGCGGCTTACGAAGCAGCACATGGTAAAGCACCAACAATCGAAGCTAAAGGTGGTTGGTACAGTGTAGACGGTGGTAAAAACATTCGTTTAGCACAACTAGAAGAAATGGCTGATAACATAGGTTCAGCTGCTGCTCCTAAAAAAGCAAAAACAGAAAAACCTGCAAAGGAAGCTAAAGTAGAGAAGCCAAAAGCTGCAAAGCCAAAAGCACCAGCTAAAACAAAGGCTAAAAAGCCCGCTTCCAACTTTTCGGTGAAAGACTTTTACACTAAGCAAATTCAAGATACTAATTCAGGAGCCAAAGCACCTAGATAGCACTACTTATTTATGCTTAAAGGAACCTATATTTAGGTTAATAATTGAAAAAGCGGCCTAGCCGCTTTTTTATTGTCTGCAATTTGCTTTTTAAACTAACGGTATAGCTTGTTACCCGCATCGATTAATCGCATAAGGGTCTGCTCTATTGCTTGGTAGGCTGAAAACCCCAACTTTTGAGCGAATGTTTTCTTCGTCGCATATTTAATATGAAACAATCTATAACGGTCATTTGCATCCATTAAAAAGTCGTCTGATGTTTTCAATTCATCGACTAAATTTAATGCTTTAGCACGTTGACCATACCAGTATTCACCCGTCGCTACTTTATCAATATCAAGCTGCGGACGATTTTGTTTAACAAAGTCTTTGAACATGACATGCACATCTTCAATCTCTTCCTTGAATTTAGTGCGACCTTCATCTGAGTTCTCACCAAACATAGTTAACGTACGCTTAAAATCACCCGCCGTATGTTGTTCAAATTCAATGTCGTTTTTCTTTAATACTTTATTGAAATTAGGTAGTTGAGCAATAACACCAATCGAACCAATAATAGCAAAAGGGGCACTAATAATATGGTCTGCTACACAGGCCATCATGTAACCGCCACTTGCAGCCACTTTATCTACACTAACGGTTAACTTAATTTCTTTGTCTTTAATACGTTGTAATTGAGACGCAGCAAGCCCATACCCGTGAACAACACCACCGCCGCTCTCGACGTTAACCAACACTTCATCATCTTTTGTTGCAACACACAATATTGCTGTAACCTCTTCACGCAATTGCTCTACCTCTTGCGCGTTCATAGAACCATTGAAATGCAAAACGAACATATTGTTTTTCTTTTCTTCGTCTTTTTTTGATGACTTTGCGTTCTTTTTCTGTTTTTGCTTTTCTTCTTTCTCAAACTTCTTCAACTCGTCTTTGTCTAAAAGCACGAGCTGTGCTTCGCTTTTAATATCGTCAAAATATTCTGACAAAGACTCGAACTCAAGGTTACCGCTAGCACTAGACTGCTTCTGTTTGACCGCCACACTAATAATAAAGCCGACAACAACTATTATGGCAACAACAATGGTAATTGCCTTCGCCAAAAACAAACCATATACAAATAAAAATTCCAAATTTCACTCCAGTTTACCGCATTTACTAAGCCCTATCTTGGGCCAAAAAAAAAAAAAAAAAGACTTAGCGACCATTCATTTATATTGTCGTACTTTTTGTTTATGCATTATTCATGTTCATGATCGTACAAAATATAATTTTATACCATACAAATACGTTATAACGTCAGAATAAAGACAAATTTAGTCTAATTACTCATGCTCCTCATTGCTTATACTTTTTAAATAATCCAAATCTATAACATATGCTTCTGGCTAGCTGCACAAACAAAAAAGCCAGCAAATATGCTGGCTTTTTCAGTCTGTTTAATACTGTTTACGCATAATACTAATTAGCTACAACAGCTTCATTTGTTACCACAATTGCGGTTGCACTTGACCCAAAATAATTTGCCACCTGGCGCTGCATTTCTTCTGTAACCGCAGGGCTACTAGCAGGACTTAAACTACTTGCATGAGCTCCCTCAATAAATTTCACAATGCCGCTTACGGGTGAAGTACTTAATGTAGTAGAGGATATTTGCTCTAAGCCCATAATATCTGCTAACGCTTGCTGACCGGCCAAAGGTAGGGCTGTTGTTACCGGAATAACTTGGTCAGGCAGATTGTCACCACCATCTCCAATCACAGTCATCATGTGTACTGGCGTATTATCTGCCAAAGCCGCGAAGTAGTTTATTGG